>CADBQQ010000097.1 GCA_902796825.1 uncultured bacterium | reverse complement strand
CCGGCTTCAATCTGGGGAAGCAGGACTTTTTTATTTGGAGAAAGCAGTTTTGCCGTTTGTGCCATAAAATAAACACCTGCAAAAACAATAATGTCTGCATTTGTTTTTGAAGCAACTTGACTAAGCGATAAAGAATCGCCGACATAGTCCGCAACTAAATCAACTTCGACCGGTTGGTAACAATGTGACAGTATTATAGCGTTTTTTTGTTTTTTAAGCCTGTTTATTTTCTCGGCAATTGTGTTCATTTAAAGATAATATCCTCCGTTTAGTGTAAATTTATATTAAGTATTTTTTATCTACAAAATATATTGTATAATAAAAATAGCAATATAGTAAAAAATATAAAATGGAAAATAGTGATGGCAAATTTTTTAGACAGCTTGGGAATGGGCGGAGAGATTGATGTATATGTTACTGTTTCACCTGCGGGTGGAATGGAAATGACTACATTGGATGCACATGGAAAGATTAGCACTTATGCGCAAATTCCTCTTGAATATAACGAAACTCAAAGAGAAATTGTAAGTTATGATGCTTTTAAAGATGGTTTAGAACAGCTTTTTGATGCAAGAAATATTAATCCTAAGAAAGCAAAAGTACATTTAAGCTTGCCGTCTGTGTGGATGGGGCTTAAAGAAGGAATTCAACTTCTTCTTGATGATGATGCTATTACTAATATAGTTCTTGGAGAGTTGGAACAAACTTATGTGTTTAAAAGAAAAGATCCGCACCCATGTTGGTTTGAAGCATTAGCTTCAAATAATTCTGATTCTCGCAGTGTATTTTATACCGCAATTCAGGAGGATGTCCTTGAAAAATTAAACGAAATCGTTACTGATTTGGGCGCTACTCTTGTGAGTGTGGGTAATGAAATTGTTGCTGACGTAAAAGGTTTGTACGCAATCGGTGCAGCTACAGAGCAAATGAATGATGAAAACAGCATTTGGAGCTTGATGATTGTAACAAACAGCGGTTATCAATTAATTGGTTTAAAAGGTCGGCAAATGGTTGAGTATTTTGAAGAACCATTACCGATTAAATCTTATGAAGGTGAAGAAATTTACTCTGCTATTGCAAGTGCTGCGCAAATTGCATTTATGAGTTCTGCTTCAACATCATTGGTAATTGTTTCTGAAACAAACCTTGTTTCGGCAGAAATTTTATCCGGTCAGCTTGAATTTGCTGGAGAAAAGATTTTTGTTGAAGATAACAAATATAGAAAAACTCCTCTAACAGAGATGAGTTTGAATATTATTCCTGAAGACCAGATAAAAGTTTCATTACATACTCTTGGAAATATAACAAGCAGTAATTTATTACCTTATGATGTTGATTTTCTGGCATCAAACAAAAAATCTGCAGTTGATAATGTTATTGAAATCCCTCTCGGGAATGATAAATATTTCAGATTAACTCCGCCTGTTGCGACAATAGGTGCAATTGCAATTCTGGTTCCTATACTTATTCTTTTTGGAACAGGAATGCTTATTACTGATTCAATGAGCAAAAAAGCAGAAGAAAAAAGTACTGCTTTAGACACTCAAATTACTGAAATAGATAATCAATTGAAAGCTTATGACAAGAGCAAAGATAACACTCAATTTGACCCTGTTGCAGAAATTGAAAGAGTCCTGAAAAATAACAGAACAAAGATTATGGCTTATGCCGCATTGGGAGAATCAATCCCGAAAAATCTTTATTTGACATATTTTATGACCGGAAATGACGGTTATATAGATGTAAAAGGATGTGCGGATTCTGTTGAAGATGTATATGTATTCTTCCAAAATCTTAAAGACTCTCTTGCGGGTTCAAATTTACGTTTAAGTAAACTTGATTTGAAATCGAATTCTCTTGATACTGTTGTAAATAGTACAGTTTCTTCAATAGACAATGCTCCTTATGTTTTTGAAGTTACTAATATGAGTAACGATCAATTGCAGTCATTTATGGACAAATTGTCAGGTAAAGAAAGCAAAGATGCGAATGCGGATACTAATACCGCATCACCGGCACCGGCAGCACCATCAACACCTGCTCCTGCAAGTTCTGATGATGAAGGCGAAGAATAAATTTAAAGGAAAATAATTAATGAATAGTGAAAAACTTAAATTTTATTACATACCTATATTTATAATAATTCTGGCAATAGGTGCAATAGTTTATTTTGCTCCTAAAATCTGGGAAAATTATCAGAATTATAATACTACTAAGGATTCTATTAAGGACAAAACAGAACAGCTTGAGAAAAAACAAGCTCAACTTGAACAATATAAAAAAGAAGAAGCTGAACAAGCTGCAAAAGAGCAAAAAGAAAAAGTCAGCGGAAAACCGTTTTACAAACCTATTGAATCCGGTTTAGATAAAGAATCTGTTATTACTGGTGAATTTAGCGAAATTTTGCAATTAATTAGGGTAAACAAGATTAAAGTTCGTTCAATAAGCTATGATTATGATCCTGCGGATGACAATTTTGTCAAAGGGGCAAGCAGTAAATATAATGTTGCTCGTTTGAATATGGAAATGATTGCAAATTATGCAAATTACGACAATTTTTTGAAAGAACTTTATAAGCACGAACACTTCTTAGATATTCAATCGGTGGAAATAGTTCCATATAAAAAGAATAAAAAAATTCTGCTTATAAATTGTAAAATTAAATTGTATGCACAGAAATAAACAAACAAGGCGGCTTTTTTAAAAGCCGCCTTGTTGTTACTCAAATATTTCAAAATTGATACCAAACATTTTGGGTTTTGCTTGTAAACATGTAGCGCAAAAATTGGTTTCAAGCGAGGATTTTCTGTTAAAATCTTTAAGACTTGCGCCGCATCTGCCTCGATAATCATTTGCTAAAAACGGGCATGTATAAATCCCTCCCGCTGTCAGCACCCTGCCGTTAATGCAATCAGGGTTGAAATTTGTTTCAAAATTAAAATTTTCAGGGTTGGAATTTTTATCATGCCACGGGTTTATTTGAATGTGAGCAGAATTAACGTCAAAATCTGTTTTTTCAAATACTTGCTGTAAACCTTTCATTATAGCTTCTTCAGGTTCTTTATAATAGTTTGTAACTGTAATAATAGGATTAAATCCGTATTTTATCAGGTATTTAACTGCAAAAACGGTTTGTCTAAATGCTCCGCGATATCTTATATCATCATTTTTCATTTCGTCATAATGATCAAGACTCAATTTAAATATGATTTCGTTAGAAGATTCATCTTCAACTTTTTTCAAAAAACGGGCTTTTTTTTCATTAATAAAAGAGCCGTTTGTGCAAATGCATACATCCGAACGTTTTAGGCACATTCTTAAAATTGCGTTAAAATCCGGATGCTCCATAGGTTCTGCACCTGTCAGATAAATACATTTAATATCCTCATTCATAGAATCATTTAGAGCATTTTTTATAGTATCAATACTGATAAAATCCTGAACTTTTTTGTATTGAGGAAAATCTATGTAACACATTTTGCAATGTTTATTACAATTTTTTGCAGTCATTTCGACAAATAAATTATTTAAAGCTTTCATTTCAACGATTTCCGGAGCAAATGTACTCAGTTTCATGATAAATTCTCCCTTTTTAATTTCTACTTCATGTTATAAAGCTAATATTTAAAATAAATTACCCGTCATGGTAAAAAATATGTTAATGTTTAATTTTTACAATATCTTATTCACTTAACGAATTGAAAAACTTTAAAAAAATTGCTAAACTTATAAAAAAGGAAAAATTATGGAAAAATTTAGATTTTTAACCGCAGGAGAAAGTCACGGACAGTGTTTGAGTGCGATAATTGAGGGAATTCCGTCAGGAATTGAGATTGATATTGATTTTATTAATAATGAATTGAGGCGCCGCCAACAGGGTTATGGCAGAGGCGGCAGAATGCAGATTGAAACAGACACTGTGGAAATAACTTCAGGTGTACGTTTTGGAAAAACTATCGGTTCTCCTGTTACTCTTGTTATCAAGAACAGAGATTTTGAAAATTGGCAAAAAATAATGAGTTCCGCTCCGGAAGATATAACTGATGAAAAATCTTTTTCAACATATCGTCCCGGCCATGCGGATTTTGCAGGAAGTATAAAATATAATCAAAAAGATTTGCGCAATATTCTTGAACGTTCAAGCGCTCGCAAAACTGCAATTGAAGTTGCTGTAGGGGCTGTTGCAAAGTTAATTTTGAAAGAATTAAATATCGAATGGACTTCTGAGGTAACACAAATAGGGTGCGCAATTGTACCTGATAGATTTAAGGAAGAAATCGACAACGCGAAAGAGAAAGGGGATTCAATCGGAGGAAAATATACTGTTACTTATAAAAATCTTCCTGTAGGACTTGGTTCTTATGTTCATTGGGACAGAGGTATAGATGGCAGAATTGCGCAGGCAGTTATGAGTATTCCTGCCGTAAAAGTTGTAGAAATCGGTACAAATCCTTTAGGGTTGTGCGGTAGTGATTATCATGATGAATTCTCTATTACAAATTCAGGCGAAATTGAGCGCACTACAAACAACGCTGGCGGCATAGAAGGCGGTATCACTAACGGTCAAGATTTAGTTGTATCAGCTGTAATGAAACCTATTCCGACAATGTTAAAACCTCTTAATTCTGTTGATTGTAATACAAATCAACAATCTCAAGCACATTATGAACGCTCGGATGTTTGCGCGGTTGAATCGTGTGCAGTGGTTGCAGAAGCACGTATTGCATGGGTTTTAGTTAACGAAATTTTACTAAAATCCGGCGGTGATAACATTGAGGAATTAAAGCATAATTATCATAAAAATTAATTATAAAATATGAATTACAAGTTAGTCGTAATTCTTGCATTCTTCGCTTGTTTTGAGTAAAATGTTATTGCTAAATTAAAGGGGATATGATGAAGATTGAAGCAAATAATCTTGTAAAAATATATGGCGACAGGCGCGTAGTAAATGATGTTTCTTTTTATGTAAATAAGGGCGAAGTAGTTTGTCTTTTGGGGCCGAACGGTGCAGGAAAAACTACAACTTTCTATATGGTTGTAGGTCTTGTAAAACCTAATATGGGTACCATAAACCTTGACGGTCAGGATATTTCCGCGTTGCCAATGCACATGCGGGCAAAAGCCGGCATAGGTTATCTGCCTCAAGAAGCTTCTATTTTTAGGAGTCTTTCTGTTGAAGATAATATAAAACTTGTTCTGGAAATGAATGATAAATTAACAGAAGATGAAAAACACAAAAAATTGGAAGAATTACTGGCTGAATTTGGTATGACAAAACTTCGTAAAACGACTGCAATTTCGTTGTCAGGCGGAGAAAGAAGGCGTGTTGAATTAGCACGAGCTTTAGCTGCAAGTCCTGATTTTATTTTGCTTGATGAACCGTTTACAGGTATTGACCCGATTGCGATTGGTGAAATTAAAGACAATATTCGCAAGCTTTCTGAAGATAAAGGTCTGGGTGTTCTAATTACCGACCATAACCCTAAAGCAACTTTGTCAATTACTGACCGTGCGTATGTAATTTTTGACGGTAAAATAAAAATTCAAGGCAAAAGTGAAGAAGTCGCTGTCGATCCGGTTGCTAAGGAATTCTATTTAGGAAAGGATTTCTCTCTATAATGAAATTTCCGAAGATAACCATTTATGACAGATATATTTTTAAACAAGTAACAATGGCATCTTTAGTTGCGGTGTTGTTATTTACAATTGTGTGGATTGCGCCGGAAATGCTTTTGAATACTATTAAAGGCGCTTTGTCAGGTGATTATGGGTTCAAAACAGCAATATTAATTCTTACTTGTGATTTACCGAAAATTCTTAACAGTACATTCCCGGGCGGGTTGTTGTTAGGTATTTTATTCACATTCGATAAATTAAGCAAAGATTCTGAAATGACAATCTTTCGCGCGGTAGGAATGTCTTTCCCACGAATAATTGCTCCGGTTATTGTTTTGAGTTTCTTTTTTACCGGAATATGTTTTTATCTCGGAGATAAAGCGACTCCGAAAGCTGCCGTAAAAGTTCAGGCAATACACGGTGAAATTCGTTCGACACAGTATATTTATACTCAAAAAGATGACAAAGGACATCCGCTTGTTTCTGTAATTGTTTCAAAGTCTATGGATAAAGATTTGCAAAACGTAATTGTTTTAGATTTTGCAACAGGTGTTTATCAGGATGTACATCAGCTTTCTAATATTTACAGTGCAAAAAGCGGGCATGTCTATGATGATAAATGGGTTTTAGAAAATATAACAAATTATAAAATTTCAAATGACGGTATTTATGTAGATGTAAAACACCTTGATAAATTAAATGTTTTGAATGGCGAAGCCGCAAAAAATGCCTACACTCTTATGTCGAATTCGACAATGAAAGAACGTGATATTACAAATAAAGATTTGAAAAATTATGTAAAACTTTTGAAAAAAGAAAATCTTACGGAAGAATATAATTACAATTTGAATAAATACCTGCAAAGATTTCTAAAACCTTTTATTTGCGTTTTACTTGCTATTTTAGGGGCATTGTTAGGTTTTAGCAAACCAAGAGAGCAAAGATTAATAGGTTTTACTATCGGTATAGGCTGTATTTTCTTGTATTATATTACTTTACCGTGTTTTGACGTAATGGCGGAAAAAGGAGTTCTTTCTCCTTATCTTGCGGCATCTTTGCCTTTAGTTGCTTTTATCATAGCTATTCATCAGTTTTATAAAGCTAAGGATTTATAATATGAAAAAATTTTTTATACTTATTTTATTACTTTTATTTTGCAGTCCTGTTCAAGCCGGAGATATCTCAATAAATCTTAATGGCGGGATTTATCATATTGTTTTAAAGGGCGAAAAAATTAAAAAGAAAATAAAATTTGTGACATCTGATGATCTTATTACTAATAAAGAAGCGCATACAAGATCAAAAGCAACTTTAACAGTAAATGCGGGATTTTTTGACCCTAAAAATAGTCAAACAATATCTTATATTGTTACAGACAGGGTTACATCCGCAGATCCTATGTTTAACCAGTCATTGCTTATGAACCCATTTTTTAGGCAAAATATGAATAAGGTTTTAAATCGCAGTGAATTCCGTATTATGCAGTGCGGAAATAAGTTTAAATACGATATTGTTTCTCATAAAGCAAGTGTACCGTTCGGGTGTTTATTAATAACATCTGCTCAAGGAGGACCTTTAATTTTGCCGGAACTTCATCTTGAAGAAGAAGGTTTTATTGTGAAAAATTCGCAAGGAGAAGTTGTTAGAGAATCTGCATCGGTTTTGCATAAAGTTGCGCGTACGATTATTGGTTTAAAAGGTACGGATGAATGTCATATATTTATTATTACTGATGAAAATCCAATGGATATGTATGAAGTTCAGCAATTGTGTAAAAAGTACGAACTTGATAGGGCAATGGGTTTTGATGGCGGAAGTTCTACTTCAATGAATTACAAAAAGTCAATAGAAGTTGTGTCCATCAAGGGTGACGGTGCAGGTAGAATGCTCAAATCGTTTATGCTTGTTTATTAGATGAATATTGTTGGGCTGAAAACCCAACTTACAAATTTAAATATAAAAATTTAATCAAAATCGGTAAGCGTAAATTCTTTACCGAGTTTTTCTCTTAATTCTTTTAATAATACATCAGGAGCAATGTTCAATCCTTCAGAAATTTTCCAAAAAGTAGATAGGTTCATATCCTTGCAAATACCATATTCAGCTTCTCTCCAAGTCGATTTTGACATTGAACATTCTGCTGAAATTTTATACATAGATTTTCTTTGAGATATTCTATGTTTTCTAATTATACTTCCAAGTGTTTTTATCAATTTTTGTCGATATGCTTCTTGAAAATCTTGCATAAAATAATTTTAGTGCTAAATTTATATCGTTAGATTGTTATAGCAACCTAAAAATAAGGTGATATTTTATGATACTCGAAGTTTGTTATAAAGGTTATATATATAATTGGTGCGAAAGAACTTTTACAGCAGAACAAGTTGTAAAAATTGTCTCTGTTGTATTATCACAGACAAAAAACGCAAAATTTTGCAAAGAAAATAATTCATTTATATGTACAAACAAAAATGATTACAAAAAAATCTGTAAATTTTTCGATAAAAGAAGTTTTCTAAAAATAATTTGATTAATAAATAAAAAGGCGACACCCAGATTCGAACTGGGGATAAAAGCTTTGCAGGCTTCTGCCTTACCACTTGGCCATGTCGCCATTACGTATTTATAATATAAATGATACATATTTTAATGTCAAGAATAAAGATTAATCATCTTTTTGCGCTATCATTTTGCTTAGAAGTGTTTTTGCGGTCTCTAATTGAACGTCGTTTCTTTTTTCGATGTCTTCCTCACTCAATTCTACTGTTATATCAGGTGAAATCCCTTGTTTATTAATATCTGTACCGTTTGGGGTGAGGTATTTTGCGATAGTTAAATTCAAACCTGTTTCGTTTGGCATGGGTATTATTTTTTGTACCATACCTTTTCCGTAAGTTTTTGTACCGATTAATTTTGCGCGGTTATAATCTTTCATTGCGCCGGAGAAAATCTCACTTGCGCTGGCGCTTGCCCCATCGACAAGCAATATTATAGGTTTGGTTATTGAAACATTGTTGTTTTGGGCTTCTACGTCATATCTGTAACCGTTTCGGCCTACGATACTTACTAATCGTCCTTTTTCTATAAAAAGGTTTGCAATAAAGACAGCATTTGTTAAAAGTCCGCCGGTGTTCCCTCGCAAATCAACGATTAATCCTTTTGTATTTTGAGTTTTTTCCAGTGCTTCAAGGAATTCATTTGGGGTCGAATTACTAATGAAACTTGAAATTTGTATGTATCCTATGTCGTCATAGTTATTGCTTTTTACGGTTTTGATAGAAAATTCTTTGCGGATAATTTTTTTATTTATTTTTTCGTTTCCACGCAAAAGCTCAATATTTACAAAAGAATTTACCGGTCCTTTTACAAGGTTAGATACTTCTGCAAGGGAAAGTCCGCTTATTTTTTTGCCGTCAACAGCAGTGATTATGTCTCCTGCTTTGAGGTCTGCAAATTGAGCAGGAGTTTCCTCCAGAACATTCAAAATGACAATTTTTCCGGCTTCGTTAATTATATTGACGCCAATTCCTGAAATTTTTGATGCTATAGATATATTTTGCTGTGCGAATTCATCTTTAGACATAAAACGCGAATATGGATCATTAAGACTTGCAAGCATTGTTTCAATTGCTACTTTAGCATCTGCTTCGGTTTTAATTTTGCCTTGATAGTGGTATTTCCATTTTGACCAGTGTTGGTGGTTGAAAGTCGGGTCATAATACTCATCGCGGATAGTGTGCCAATTTTTGTAGAATAATTTCTGTGCGGAAACCTTTGTTGTATCAATAGTTTTTACATTTTCACTCAACATTGGGTTGTGATTGGAAATATAAAAAGAGTTGAGCGCAAAAAGTGTGGCTGCTGTGGCAGCTAATATTATTAAAGCTTTAACTCTTCTTTTCATACCATCAATTTAACATCAACGAATTTTTATAATCAATATACTTTTTCATTAAAACAGGTATTTAGTTCAAGAAACTTTATAAACTTTCAAATCCCGGCGAATAAGTCGGCAGTCCTTTGTAACCGGAGTTTTGCATAACGGTTTTTTTGATATATTTGTTTGTGTAATCACCTTTTTCAAGAAGTTTTTTCAGTGTATTTTCACGCTTTACTAAAGAGTCGCCATCTTTGTTGCTTTCGGGGTATAATTTTAGAATTTCATCCCACACGATAGCTTCCATTGTCCAGGCATAAGTTTCTTCGGCAAGAGAATTGTATTCATCTTGGTGCAGTGCTTCGTGAGCAAGAAGTGCCGCGATGGCTCCTGCGGGTGCATCTTTGTGTTTGTTGTTTATGTAAATATACAGATTTTTGCCTTTTTTCCAGCCGAGAGCATCAAACGTTGCGTAATCCTGATTGATTTGCCCGAGATCGCGAAATTCAATTTTTACGGGCTTTTCGGATAGGTTGTTGCCTAAAATTGCGTTGCGGGAAAACATTCCTTCTGTGTCTTTTAACATATCAAGTGCAACATAGAATATTTCATCTTTACCTACGCATTTGTAGTTTGGGGTAATTTGTTTTATATATGCCGGTGTGTATTTTTTGGGGTATTGATTTAGAACGGTTTGCTCTGTATCAGTGGCAAAACCTGCTTGTGTCATTAACGCTATTGCGGCGGTTATTTGTAAAATCTTTTTCAACATACTTCTATCACTCTCCTTGAAAACCCGTTTATCACTTATTATATTGATTTTTTTGTGAAAGGCAAATTTATTGTTTGCGGTTTAATTTTGCCAGTTCACTGTACGCAAATTTGTATTCGTTTGAATTATCAAGACTTTCAGCTTCTGTAATATAGTCAAGCGCGGTTTTGTAGTCCTCTTTTTCTTTGTAGAATTCACTCATTTTTGCGTAGTATTTCGGATTATTCAAATCGTAAAGGATGGCGCGTTTCATGCATTCAATTGCTTCTTCAATGTCATTCATTTTCTCTCTGGCTAATGATAAGTAATAGTAGCCTTCAGAACAGTTCATATCAAGTGAAATTATTTCTTGCGCGTAATTTTTTGCATTTTCGTAATCCTCTTTTAGATATGACGTTTTTGCAGCCAGAATGTTCCCGGATATGTAATTTGGATTGAGGGAAATAATTTTTTGTGCAATTTCAAGGGCTTCATTGTAATTTTTCTCTTTTATTGCAATTTCTGCTAAATCTGTTAAGTAATCGAGATTTTGAGGATTTTTTTCAATAATTTCTTTCATTAATTTTTTGGCTTTGTCAAAGATATTCAATTCAGTATAAATTTTGGCAAGAGATGTTTTTGTAAAATTATCATCAAATCCTTTTTGCAGATTTTCTTCGAGTATCGTTCGTGCTTCAATGAATTGCTTGTTTTCGAGTAATAAAAGCGCTTTTAATACTCGACCTTGCGAGTAATCCGGGTTAAGTTCAAGAATTGTGTCAACTTCTTTTTTTGCTTTTTGAAAATCTTTTTTATCATAAAAAAGGTAAGCAAGCGCATATCTGTATCCGATATTTTCGGGATTTATGTAGATAGCTTTTGAATAAGCTTTTTGCGCTTCATCGTACCAACCGTTGAAGAAATAAGCATTACCGAGATTGAAAATATATTTAGAATTTGATTTATTGAGGTTTGAAGCTTGTGAAAAATATTTTATTGCTTCAACAAAATTCATGTTATCAGTTTCAAACAATCCCATAAAATTAAGTATTTCAGGATTTTGGGTGTTTTGGCTTATGCGGGAGAAAATTTGTTGTGCTGTTTCAAAATCTTTGTTATCAAATGCAATTTTTCCTTTTAGTAGAAGGACTTTTTCGTTGTCTGCGTTGCATTGGTTGAGAAGTTCAATAGCCTTTTCAATTTCTCCGTTAGAATATAGAGCATCTGCGCATTCGATTTTCACGTCAGGGGTGAAGAATTCGGAATTTTTGTATTTTTCTATTTCTTCAAAAAGTTTCAGTTTAGCGAGGATTTTTATTAATTCGCTCAAGTTTTCGCAGTTTTGCTGCAATTCAAATAATTTTTGTGAAGTTTCGAGGGCGGAATTGTAATCATTTTCGTGCTGTTTGATTTTGCGCAAAAGATTTAGAGAAGAAATGTGGTTTGGATTTATGTTAAAGATTTTTTCTAAGTATTTCTCGGATTTTGTAAAATCGTTCATTAGAAAATACATTTCTCCGATTTGGTAGAGAATTTCGATGTTATCGTTTTCGGTTTCGAGAGCTTTGTAGAGCTTTTCTATTGCGGGTTTGTATTGTTTTTGTTCTTTTAATTCAAAAGCTTTTTTTATGTAATCCAAAACTTGTGTATTTTCTTCCATTTTTTATCCTTATTCTTCAATAACTTCTTCGGGGATATATTGCTCTAAATTTGGCTTATTGTTATCTTTTTTTTCTTTTTTAAGAGAGAATTTTTTCATATTTTTAACAAAGGAATTTTTCTTTTTAGGTGTTTCGACTTTTTTGTTTATTATTATGAGCACTTCATCTTCGCCGGCCATTTTCAGGTTGTTGCGGGCAATACCTTCGAGGCTGTTGTCAGAGGTAATCATTTTCTTTTCTGCTTTAAGATCATCATTTTGCTGTTGAGCTTCTTTTAGTAGGTTTTCGAGGGTTAGTGATTTAGCTTTGTAGGAGATAATTTTGGTAATATTCAGGATGGCTCCGTAGCCGATTTGAATAAGACAGAAGATAAGCACGATAGTTAAGAATGAGTAGTAGAAACCTGTTTTTCGTTCTTGCTTTCTTCGCTTGCGGTTGTTTAAATTTTGTTCAGAATTTTTGTTATCCATAGCTTTCATGTTAATTATAAAGTATCACAAAAGAAAAGACAAGGCATGGGGGTATAAGACGTTAGGACGTTAGGACGTTAGAAAAAAGGGTCTTGCCAAAAATTAAAAAATAGTTTATAATAATAAATGTGTTTTGCAAAAGACACGCGTAGTAACAAAAGAAAGGG
>CADBQQ010000096.1 GCA_902796825.1 uncultured bacterium | reverse complement strand
TGCGGAGGTTGGTTAAGTTGTGGAAGCTGAGAGATTTGCATACCAAAAGAAGTTAATCCTAACTGCTGCGCAAGTTGATCAATATCCATAGAAGCCGCAAAACCTGTTGGTTGACCGAAATCTAATATATTACCGTTAGTATCAACATTCATTTCTATCCCCAATTTAAAAGGTTCTTGCTGGTTATTAATAGTATTAGGTAATTCCGGTAAATTTATATTATGGACCGCAGAATTTATTGTCGTTGCGACTTCGGAATTTAGCCCGTTGGAGGGATTGTTTTTTAATAAAAAATCTGTTATATTATTTTTTGTCAGAAGTTCTGAAATAGAATGCGGAATGCTACCATTTTCAGAGGTAACGTTTGTTGATGGTGTCAAGTCTCCCAAACGCTTTCTGGCACTTTTATTTTGTGGATGTGCTGTTACCATCCAATTTCTATCAATATTTGCTTTCTTTATTGAAGGTGCAATTGCAAGTTTATGATTTAAACTTTCTATATTTGTGTTCTCTGGATATTTTATACCTCCAGGAGTGACAATACCCTCGCGTATTGTGCTTGGTATGTTATTAATAAATTCATTTATATCAAAATTATTTTGATTTATTCTTTGTTGTATTGCATGCGATAAACCACTTTTGCTATCACCCCATGGAATATCGAAATTCCCAATTCCTTGTTTATTAAAAACGTTCGGAACAAAGCCTTTCTGGTTTTCCATTAATGTTTTTATTGCTTCTTCAGGATTACCGCTTGCTTTTCTGAACGGTATTCCCCATATCGGTCTCATCTGATTTATACCATTAACATCTACAGCGCGAGCATCATTTATAATTTTGCCGGAGGCAGCACCTAATGTTCCACCAATAATAGAATTCAAAGTTGTATCTTGCAATGCTGTTTGCAACGGATTTTTATTTTCAATTAATCCTCTGCCTGTTCCGAATACTGCTCCGTTAATTGCGCTACCGATTGTACTCTGAGCAACATTTTGACTAAATTTTCGTCCAACGGTTTTTGTTAATGCGGCAGGTAGTATTCTTTTTGCTACTTGACCGGATAAGCTACCGTTGGGTAAAGCTGCACTCCCTATTTCAAGAGTTGCTCCTAAATATTGCTTTAACAAATAGTCGTTTAAATTTTTATCTATTTGTTTACGATAATCTTCATAATTTTGATTGATGATTTTTAATTTTTGTTCTTTAGTTAATTTTTCATTATTAATAATATCTTCTAAATCAATTATTTGTTTCATATTCTATTTCTCCTTTAACCTTTTTTAATAAAAAAGCGGGAATTAGTCCCGCTTTGAAAAATAATTGCTTTTTATTAATTTGTTGTATTATTTTTTAACGGTTCGTTAGTGAGAAAATTGTTTGAGTTTTCAACACCATATTGCTCAAGCGCAAATTTAAAACATTCCAGCCAGTCTATACGCTGTGAAACTTCTGCATTATTTTCAAAAGAACGTATTACCTCAAACAACTCCCTCAGTTTTGACTTGCGCTCAAATGCCGCCTTTCTGTCGCCGTAACGATAAACGTAATTTGAATTTCTTACACTGTCATCAATATCAACAAAATCGACACGACCTCTATCTTTAATCATTATGCTCTCTTTGCCTATTTTAAAATTGGAAATAAGCTCTGCTGTTTTTTCAACCATAGGCACAATTACTTTGCGATTAATTGATTCTAAAATCATATTTAATCTTGCTTCTTGACCATTGACAGAATAATTTATTTCGGTTGCGGTCCTGTCTTGATTTTGAAGATTACCCGCCATATTCTTGAAAATACCTGTTGCACTTTCAATTGTGGTTTTGAAATAATTCAAGAAATCCCACCCGGTCATAGCTTTGTCAAATGATATAGGAGTCGGGGTTGTGGTCATTAAAGATGCATCATATTCAATAATTTTGCCCGGACTTACATTTTGCTGCCCCATAAAACATCCTTTTGGTGCAAGGTATGGAGGGTTCATCATTAATGCAAGTGCATCCAGTTGCTTGTTTAGAATTGTTGAGGAGATATTGTTTAATATTAATGCTACGCGCAAAGGTGAAATCCCTCGACCTGTTGCAGGACATTCAATAATATTCGCGTGGATAAAAGGATTTATTACAAAAGGGTTATCCTCATATCGAATAATTACGCTTCTGCCTGCTACGGAAATTAATTTGTTTTTTAAAATTTCGCCGGATGGTAGTTCAATATCTCCCCAAAATTCAAGGACTTCAATCTTAGAAGTTGAGTATTTGTTATTCTTTTTACCTTTTTTATCGGCCACCGCTCCTTTCAATATTTCCAGTTTTTCTGCATTTAACATATTATTTGCCGGGTTTGATTTTATTTCATCAAATGTTTTGTATGTTCTGTAAATTTTGGCACACGTATCCCAGTTGTCTATGCCGTTTTTGTCAAAAACAAAGTCCTCATAGTCGATAAATTTGACTTTAGCGTTGTCATAAACAACCTTATCCTCCAATACAAAAGCCGTATCTGTTCCGAGATTATATTGTTCTTGAAGTGTTAATGCTCTGCGAACTTTTTTAACTTTGGTCTCCCAGCCGACAAATAATGTTACCTCTCCTGTTTCGACAACAGAATCGATAATTTTTTCCATTTCATCACCGATTTTCATTTCTTCAAAAACATTTACAAGCATTGCTTTTTGCTTATTCGCAAATTTTTGAGAATTATAATCAACTCCGGAAACATCAAACATTCCGTCTGGATGCGAGTATAAATTTTGTATAAGATGAGATTTTAGGGTTTGAGCAAGTTCGTATATCTCAGGTAGTTGAATTTTGCAGTTCCAATCATTGATTTTAGGAATATCCGTATTGTAGATAGAATAAGAAATCAGACGATTATCTGATAGTTGTCTGCTTCGCATCTCATCATAATAATCATATTTGGAAATTATATTTCCGATTAAAAATTGTTCGTTAACGTAGTCGTTATTAAGTATTTCAATTATTTCGTTCATATTTCACCTCGTTCTTGTAGTAGTAAGTTCTGTAAATTGAGTAAACATCTATATCTTGAAGTTTGTTATTGTTCACGGTTTCATTTTTTAAGGTTGTTTCATACTCAAAACCGGCGGATTTTAATAAAACTGAAGTCCTGTGATTTTGAGGGTAAACAAGTGCTTTAATTTTATATAAGCCTAATTCATCAAATGCTTTTTTTAAAAAAAACTTTGCGCTATATCGAGTAAAAACTCCCCAAGCTTTTGGTTCAAAACATGTTGTCAATTCTGCACTGAAATTTGTCGAATTATCTCCGACAAAATTGTCTAAAAAAACAAAACCCATAAAAACATCGTCATAAGACAAGATTATATAGAAATAAGGAATGCAAAGGAGTAAAGAGATTATGTTATTTTTAGACGGCGAAAAATCGTCTTGCAAATATTTTGAAAAACGCTTATAGCAAGCAATGACCTGCGGGATATAACGCAAAGCACAATTTTTACGCAATGATACAAATTTACACATAAGTATAACTTCTATGCTTTATATTTATAAAATTTTATATATGAATTCCCGCAAACGAAATAATCAACTTCTCCTGATATCAGTTTCTTTCTTTGTTCATTATCCGAACCGAGAAAACCTTCTGCTTGAAGCCCATTGATATAAGATTTTGTTTTACTGTTTTTATTCATTACAAGATAAGTGGTTTTTTTGCTGAAAATTTTATCTTTCGGAACTTCTTTAATATCTGTAATGTTTTTCGTTTCGGATTTATTGTCATTTGTAATTTCAATAAATTCTTTTTCAATTTTTGAATGCATAAATTTTTCATAATTTTTGTCATTCAAAAGAATTTTTTCTATTTCTTTATCTTCTTTCATATTGAAAACCTTTCATTTAAATTTTTTCATCATCTAAGTTTGAAATTGTTATAATTTTAGCTTCACGATAATCTTCTTCTAATTTTGAGCCGGAGAGTCCTGTGTATTTGCACAGACTTTCAAGGGCTTTCAAACCTGCGGAAGAATCGCGCAGTTTCTTTTTACCTGTGGAAATTCCGTCTTTATCAAGAATTTCTTCTTCTTCAAGCGAAAATTCGGCGATTTGTAAAAGTTTTTGAATAACATAACCTTTTTGAACGTTTAAAGAATTTATTTGCTGCTTCATTTGAAGTTTAATTTCTTTAATAATAAAATCTTTGGTTAACAGTTCATTAGCAAATGTTTTCAGATTTTTAACTTTATAACCGGCTGCTTTAAGGGCTTTTTCGCCATCAAGAGTCTTGATATATTCGGATACGAACAGTTTTTGTTGTGCAGTTAATTGTTTCATCATGTTACATTTCTTATTAAAATTTGTATTTTTTTGAAATAATTTGTATAATAAACATGCTATTTATATTTCGGCTAGTGTAAATCTTAACAGGGGGGAATGAAAACGACTTCCTGTTTTTTTT
>CADBQQ010000095.1 GCA_902796825.1 uncultured bacterium | reverse complement strand
CTGATTTCAAGAACTGGTATGGATGGTTACAAATCTGCTTAAGCGCCGTGATAAGTTTGAAAATATTACCGCGTCTGTTCACACCCGTAAATCCGCTAATCTTAGTCATCATCTCATCAAGAGTTTTTTCATAAAGAACAGCCTGAACTTTGGACAGATAGCAGTATTCGTTGAGAACCATTTTTTCCGGTAAATCGGAAATAACGTTCTTGTCTGTTTTCAAACGACGCAATACAAATGGTGAAATCGACATTCTGAGTTTGCCGGCTCTTGAATTTTCCTTAAATCTTTCAATTGGAATTGCGTAACTCTTTTGAAATTCTCGCAAAGTTCCCAAATAACCTTTATTAATAAAGTCAAAAATACTCCACAATTCAGTTAATCTGTTTTCTACAGGAGTACCCGTCATTGCAATCTTCATATCAGCTTTCAACATCTTGATAGCAAGTGTTTGCGCTGTATCAGGATTTTTAATATTCTGAGCTTCATCTACAATAACCATTCCCCAGTTATGCTTTTTGAGTTCTTCAACATCAATACGCATAATCGCATACGTCGTAAGAATAACATCATGATTTACTTCCAGTTCTCTGTCTGAACCATGATAAATCACAGCATCAATATTAGGGGCAAACAATTGAAATTCTTTCATCCAATTACCCATAAGAGTAGTAGGACAAATTACAAGAACAGGTTTTTTAAGCTTGTTACCTTCTTTCAACTTCAAAATAAGGCTGATTACCTGAATAGTTTTACCCAACCCCATATCATCTGCCATACAAACACCGAAACCTTTAGAAATATTTGTCCAAAGCCATTTCAAACCAACTTCCTGATAAGGACGCAAAGTTCCTTGCAAAGACTCAGGAAGCGTAATATCCACAGGTTTTGTAAAATCAGCAAGAACACGAGCAAACGCTTCATCATAATCAAAATCATACTGGTCAAATTGCTTGGACAAAGAAGCGTGAATAAGTTCCATTCTCGACATTGATTTTAAATTAGATTTAGCAATCTGTTCAAAAATCTTTTTGCTTTCTTCTTTATCAATAAGAACATATTTATTTTTATACTTAATTAATCCATTATTATTTTCAACAAGTTTTTGGAATTCTTCAACAGAAATTTTGTCATTTCCGATAGCAATTTCATAAGTGAATTCAAGAATATCATCAAGAGACAACTTGTTACTATTCGGGCTATTGTTAATCAAATCCGCTAAATCTCCTGAACGCTGAGCTTTCACCTTAGCATTAATTGATGCTCTCGGGATAACAATATGCGTAAGTTCATCCGGCAAAATAACTTCTATCTGTGCTTTTTGCAGGTAATAAGCCGTCTTTGTAATAATCTGATAAACTTCGTTCAAATTTAAATCAAGATAAAGTTTGTCTTCATCTTCAAACAAGTTTTCAAGTTCAGGCATATAACGCAAAGCATAATTTAATTGTTTTTCCACAATCCTTGCAATATCGTTTGCTTTACCGCCAAAGACTTCATCTTCTGTATAAAGTTTGTCAATAAGTACATCTTCACCTGTTTTACGATTTTTGATATGGACTTTTAAACGGAAAGTTTCGTCATCCTGAGTGTATATCTTGAAGAAAGGAATAACGTCGTATTTACCGAGATAAAGTTCGTCAAACCAGTTCGTAAAAGCTTCTGCAATATCTTTACCTTTTAAAACAGATTTTTGTTCAAGATTTTTGAGTAAATAAGTGCCGGATTTTACATCCTTAAATCGATACATCTTTATACCGAGAAATTTATACAATACATAATTTAAATATGTATAAATAAATTCGTAAACAAAATCTTTCGGTTTTTCACCTGATATAAAGAGATTTTCAGGCATACATTCTTCAAATTTATTGACAATTCGAGCCATTTGCTGATTATTAATAATCGGCTCATAGACAATCCTGAACATCTGCCCTTTTCTTTTTACGGTCGGAATAAAATACATTTTTTCAATAAGCTTCATTACAAAATAAGTAAGCTTATTCATATAAATAAATGTAGGACTTAAAGCATCGTGTTCGACAATATTGCCAAAACCGCCAAAATAATCCATAACTAAATCCCATGCCAGAACAAATCCGCGTTTGCCGTTTACTTCTTCCGGTCTGAAACGGAACAATGAACCTTTTGATTTTAAATAATATTCAAAATTATTTGTGGGAGTAACAAAGAAGGAATATTGACCGTTTTTATATATAAGATGAAAATCAGTATTTCTTGTCGGAGAATTCGGACTCAAAAAAATCCCTGCGAATTCATCTTCCACAATCTGATAAATCATACTCAACGTATAGCGGAAATCCTTATTTTTAAATCCTTCCGGATCCTCACTCAAATTAAAAAACAATTCATCAACATTGTTCTTTTTAAACGAAAAATCAATATTCAAATCTTCAATACTATTGGTCATTTCTTCCCTTTACTTTATTAATGAATGTCCTGTCATTTCTTTTGGCTGTTCTATTCCAAGAATTTGAAGAACTGTCGGAGCAATATCACATAATGCGCCTGTTTCGCGAAGTTCTACTTCTTTTGGAACGTTGATTAAAACAAACGGAACTTCATTTGTTGTATGCGCAGTATGCGGTTTGCCGGTTTCTTCATTAACCATTGTTTCGGAATTTCCATGATCCGCAGTCAAAAGCATAACAACATTGTGTTTTTTGCATGATTCTGCAATTTTACCAACACACTCATCTACAACATGACAAGCTTTTGTTGCAGCTTCAATAACACCCGTATGACCTACCATGTCAGGATTTGCAAAGTTTACCAAAATAAATTGATATTCCGGATTATCAATAGCTTTTAGTACATTTTCACAAACTTCAGGGGCGCTCATTTCCGGCTGCATATCGTAAGTCGCAACTTTTGGAGATGGAACAAGAACACGCGTTTCATGAGGCTGAGGTTCATCAATACCGCCGTTAAAGAAGAACGTTACGTGAGCATATTTTTCTGTTTCTGCGGTGCGGAATTGCTTTATTCCGTTTGCCTCCAAAACATCTCCCAAAATATTTACTAATTTTTCTTTCGGAAACGCAACAGGGAAATTAAATGTTGCTTCATAACTTGTCATCGTTGTATAAAGAATATTTTTCAAAACTTTCTTTCTATCAAATCCGTCAAAATCAGTGAAATTAATTGCTTTTGTAATTTCACGCGCTCTGTCAGGTCTATAATTAAAGAATATAATTGAATCGTTATCGTGAATTCTTGATTCCTCTCCGCCAACAACAATCGGAAGAACAAATTCATCCGTAATGCCATCTTCATAAGATTTTTTAACACCTTCAATTGCGGAAGATGCGTGATTACCTTCTCCTAATAACAATGCGTTATAACCTTTTTCAACTCTTTCCCAGCGATTGTCTCTGTCCATTATGTAATAACGTCCTATTACAGTTGCAACAGGAGGAAGATTGTATTTTTTCAATTCATCTTCAACTATCTGCAAATATTCACAAGCACTGGCCGGAGGAGTATCACGACCGTCCAAAAATGCGTGAACATAAACTTTAGTCAAACCGTGCTGAGCAGCCATTTGAATTAACGCTAAAACGTGGTCTAATGATGAATGAACTCCGCCTGTTGAAACAAGCCCGTAAATATGCAGTGAAGAATTGTTCTTTTTAGCATGCTCAATCGCATTCAAAAATCTTTCATTTTTGAAGAAAGAGCCGTCTTTTATTGAATTATTAATTCTTGATAAATCCTGATATACAATTCTTCCTGCACCAAGATTTAAATGACCAACTTCACTGTTACCCATTTGCCCTGCCGGAAGCCCTACAAATTCACCATCAGCCTTAATTTTTATAAATTTTTCTTCTTTTTCCAATTTTGGAACATTAACCGGATGACATAATTTTGTGGCATCATATTTGTCAGAACCTGTTGAAATTCCCCATCCGTCCATTATACAAAGTAAAACTCGTTTTGTCATTATTTTATCCCTTCTTTTACCTATGCCGAACAAGTGTATCAAGAACATATTTGAATTTCAAGAGCGTATTTAATAGAGCTGTAATAAAATATTTTGTTTAAATTTTTAAATTTTGCTATAATAAATATATGAAAGATATTGAGCAAAATTACGAAGATTTTATATCCACAGTAAGCCACGAATTGCGAACTCCATTGACTTCAATCAGAGGTTTTTCGCAAACAATGCTTTCTTCGTGGGACAAACTTGATGATGAGAGCAAAAAAAAATTTATAAAAATTATTGAAGAACAATCAAACAGGCTTATTCATCTTGTTGAAAACATGCTATCCGTTACAAAATTGAATTCCGGAACTTCAAGACTTGTTTATAACGAAGTAGAAGTTAACAAACTCATAGAGCAAACAATAGCAATCGTAAAATCCCAATATCCGACTCAAAAATTTATTTTCAATCAAGCAAAAAATTTACCGAATATTTTTGTTGACAAAGACAAGTTCCAACAAATACTTACTAACATAATAGAAAACAGTGCCAAATATTCCTCCGAAATTCTTACAACAGAAATTTCGACTTCATCTTTAGACAACAATGTAATCATAAAAATATCAAATCAAGGTGCAGCTATAAACAAAGAAGATTACGAAAATATATTCAAAAAATTTTCTCGTATAGATAACCCGCTTACAAGAAAAGTTCAAGGAAGCGGACTCGGATTATACATTACCAAAACTCTAATAGAAAAAATGGGAGGGAATATCACGGTTTCATCACTACCAACCGAAAATCCCGAACTTGGTAAAAATACTTTTACTCTTACAATTCCGATAAAAAGTATTGAGGAGGAGGCAAGAATAAAATGCAATCTGTAACACTAATTATTGATAAAAGACTGGAATTATCGACAAAATACAAAAAATTATTAACAACCGACTCAAACAATGTTATTATTGCTAACGACTTGATTTCTGCCATAAAAATAATTAAAGAAAAAGAACCTGATTTGATAATTATTTCAGATAGTTTTGATGCCAAGTTATCTGATTTTTGCAAGCAAGTTCGAGCATTAACTTACAACATGCGTCCGGTAATCGTTGCTTTGTCAAAATCCGCCGATTTTAACGACAGAATTAATGTTCTAAATAGCGGAGCAGATGACTTTTTATCAGAACCCGTAAATCCTGAAGAATTTAAAGTTCGGATGAAAGCACACATACGCAGAGAATTTGAATCAAATCTTGATATAAAATTGATTTTACCCAATAAAAATTACACCCTACGCTCAATTAAAAGAAAATTGTCTGAAAATACAGATTGGGCAATACTATATATATGTATAGAAAATTTTGACAATTACAAACAAGCTTACACTGAACTCGCTTCAGACAAACTTTTGCAAACTTATGGAGCAATAATAAAAGCAACACTGGAAGAAAAAGATTTCATCGGAATGCTCTCAGAGAATAGTTTTATAGCAATAACAGATAATATTAAAGCCGAAAGAATTGCAAAGTTCTTAACTCTTGCTTTTGATTCTGTTGCCAATAAATTTTACACAGAACAAGATTTGCTTCGCGGATATATGATTTTGCAAGGAGACGAATTTGCAGGAAAACGTGCAGATTTCGTTCATTCTACAATTAGCGTAATTTCAAACAACGTTGGTGAATACAAAACAAGCGAACAGGTTATAAACACTCTTAATCAGCTGCACAATATGGCAAAGCTCCCGAATAAATCAAATTATCTGATTGAGCGCCCTAAAATATCCGGCGAAAACAGCATACAAAATCCCCTATACAATAATAAAGTCTTGATTTTTGAACCGGACGAAGCGATGCGGCTTCTTTTAAATACAATTTTAAACCTGCAAGGCTATGAAACAACCATTCTTGAAAAATACGACATACCTGAAAATACTCCGCAGCCGGCACTTATCATTATTGATACAGGAAATTTAGAAAAGCAAAACGGTTTAAATCTTTGCTACAAAATTAAACAAAGTAATAATTTCGGGCAGACAAAAATTATCGTAACATCAATTATTCACGACAAAGAACTGGTTTTGAATACTGATGCTGATTTATATCTTCCAAAACCTTACGAAATCCCGACACTAATAAAATGGATAGATGAAATGGTTAAAGAATTTAATTCTTAAAGACTTCTGCAATAGACATTTTATAATCCGGCTTTAATATACCTTTTTCCGTAATAATACCGGTTATAAGTTCATGCGGGGTAACATCAAATCCCGGATTTATAACATTCACACCCTGCGCGCAAATCGTCTTTCCGTTAATCATAGTGACTTCTTCGTGCGAACGTTCTTCAATAACAATTTCATCGCCTGATTTTATATTTGTATCAATCGTAGAAAGCGGTGCTGCAACATAAAACGGTATATTATGGTATTTAGCTGCAATTGCAACAGTGTAAGTTCCGATTTTATTTGCAGCATCACCATTAGCAGCAATTCTGTCTGCTCCGACAACCACCATATCAATCATACCTTTTTTCATAAAATATGAACACATACCGTCAGTAATCAATGTAACAGGAATTCCATCCATTACGAGTTCAAGAGTTGTAATTCTTGCACCCTGTTGGCGAGGTCTTGTTTCGTCCGCAAAAACTTGAATAGTCGGATCATTCGCATAAGCTGAACGAACAACCCCAAGAGCCGTCCCGTAACCAACAGTTGCCAATGCTCCCGCATTACAATGGGTCAAAATTGTTGCACCTTTTGGAACAACCATAGCTCCGTAATCCCCGATTTTTTTATTGATTTCAATATCTTCAAGCTCAAGTTTTTTACCGTTAACTTTTAATTCACTTATAATCCCATCAATATCGGATTTAGAATTTTTAATTATTTCTTTTTGCTTTTCAACAGCCCAGTATAAATTTACGGCAGTAGGTCTTGCAGTAACCATATAATCCGCTTTTTCAAGTAGATTTTTAATAAAATCTTCACGTGATAAATTTTGAGCCGCAAGTTCCTGCGCATAAAGAACAACACCATGAGCGCCGGCTATCCCGATTGCAGGAGCGCCGCGAACTATCATCGTTTTAATGGCATCAAACATTTCCTGACCTTTTGTAATATTTACATATTCATAGTGTTCCGGAAATTTCGTTTGGTCTACCATTTTTGAATAATTATCCACCCATTCAATTGTTTTTATCTTTGATTTAAATTCTGCCATTTTTTGATTTCCTCTCATACACATCGCGTATAAATTCTATTACATAATAAGTCGCAAACCCTGAAAATGCATTCAATGTCGCACATAGCGTTCCAATAAAAATTATACAAATTAATAAAAGCCATAATGGCGCATTTACAACAACAGCACTTAAAAAGAAATTTGAGGCAATATTAAATATGGAAAGCATTATTATAAGAATTATTGAAAATATTCCCGAAAACGTCAAATTCGTACTAAAGCCACAAATTGCTCCATATATAATACTGTCTTTTGCACTATTAATCTCAAGTTTACCGTCCATAATTAAATAAAGCATAACTATAGGAGCGGCAAAAAGCATATTTCCGAATAATGCCAACATTCCAACGTACGGAATCGGCGCAAATAAAGCAAAAATACAACCCAACAATAAACTTACGACTATTAAATTTTTTATAACAAATTTATCCATTACTCAATTATAAATAAATAATTAACCCTTTGCAACTTGCTTTAATAACCCGTCATTTCTGGTATACGAAATAGCAATTGCAATAGCATCTACCGTATCATCCAATTTTGGCAATTTATCACATCCCAAACTAATTTTTACCATTTGCTCCACTTCTTTTTTAGAAGCCCTGCCATAACCTGTTAAAGTCTTTTTCACCTCAATAGGTGTATATTCATAAACGGGAATATCGTATTTTGCAAGAACCGTCAAAATAACCCCGCGAGCATGTGCAACCGGCATAACTGTCGTATAATTTCTAAAGAAAAAAAGTTTTTCAATTGCACAAACATCCGGCCTGTATTTTTCAACGATAAAATTCAAATCGTTAAAAATTTCTAACAATCTCGCGCCCTCTTTTTGACCCTTTTCTGTTTGAATAGAACCAGAATGTTCAAGAACTATATTTTTTCCGTCAAAATCAAGAATACAATAACCAACTATCGCCATTCCCGGATCTATGCCTAAAATCTTCATATAATTATTTTAGCACAAAAAAGGAGGCAAAAATCGCCTCCAAAATCTTTTTTAATCATCCTCCCCATTTTTTATCGGGATAGAAATAATTAAATAATTTCCTTTTGTTTCTTTTTCCAAATCCTGTAACTTAACATTATCTCCAAACATATAACTCTGCTGAAATTCAGAAATTTGCTCATCATATTTTGATTTTCTTATTGAACGGCCATTAATAGTTAAAGTGTTGCCATTTGTCAAAACTTGTATATTGTTTTCATTATTATCAAAACTACGCAAATCAATCACAACTTTGTATTCATCCTGCTCCTGTTCCAAATGAATAACACCTGTTTGTTTTCCAATATTTTTTTTATCATTTAAAAAATTATGCATTGAACGAATATCTCTTTGCATTGCTCTATCAATATTTCTTGAATTACGGGCAAAATCTGCGCCTATTAAAGATTTCATGTGCCAATCCGTTACAACATAAAAAGCACAAAATGAACCCAAAAATATTAATAAAGCTATTGCCAAAGCCTTTAATATCGGATGGTCTTTACAAGTACACTCTTGGTTTGAAACCGTTTTTATTTCTGTGGTGTTTTCTTCCATAATTTTCTCCTTTCGCCATAATATTATTCTTTTCAACAAAAATTGCAATAGTACAATCAGGTATTCACTTGATAAAAAACATACCATGTGGTATAATATTCTGAAAAGAAAGAGGGTTAGAGCATGGCTAAAGTTTTGGTTACAATGCCTGATGAATTTTTAAACAGAGTTGACGGATTGGCAGACACTGAGCACCGTACAAGAAGCGAATTAATCAGAGAAGCTCTGAGAAATTACATGCGCAGACTCTCAAAAAATCAGCTTGAAAATGCATCCCGCAATGCTGAAATTCTTGAAGATATTTTAGGTTAAGATTTTTGTTATTTATATGTAAATTTCAAGTGGACAGTTTAACAAAAATTAAAATCTAAAATCTCTTTCACCTTCTACAATTTTTTCTAAATATTCTTCTGTTCTTTCTTTAATTCTACCGTGACTTTGCAATTTTTCCAATTCTTTTTTAATCAACGCTTCTCCAACTTGTTTAGTTTCTTCTGAAGCGTAATCCTGCAAAAATTCTTTTAATGTAATAATTGCATTCGGGTGACAGAAATTGTGTATTTGTTTATCCTTACAAATCTCCATAAACCTATCACCTACACGTCCTTCGCGATAACATGCAGTACAGAAACTCGGAACATAACCAAGCTCCATCAACCAGCGAATAACTTCATCAAGCGTTCTTCTATCTTCTACATCAAATTGTGCGGTATCTTCTTTGCTTTCGCATTCAGGATGCGCATAGCCGCCGACACTGGTTTTAGACCCGCCGGAAATTTGAGAAATGCCAAGCTCTAAAACTCTTTCGCGGCATTTTTTCGATTCACGTGTAGAAATAATCATTCCGGTATATGGTACGGCAATTCGTATACATGCAACGATTTTTGCAAATGTGTCATCATCAATACCGTTTTCAAAAGCATTCGGATCAATATCATCGGCTTTTCTGATACGCGGAACAGAAATAGTATGAGGACCAACTCCGAAAACGGCTTCTAAATGTTCTGCATGCATAAGCAATGCGGAAAATTCATACTTATACGTAGAAAGCCCGAACAAAACACCCATTCCAACATCATCAATACCGCCTTGCATTGCTCTATCCATAGCTTCCGTATGATAATCGTAATTATGTTTAGGTCCTGTCGGATGAAGTTTTTCATAACGTTCTTTATCATAAGTTTCTTGAAACAAAATATATGTACCAATGCCGGCTTCTTTCAATTTACGGTAATTTTCAACGGTTGTAGCGGCAATATTAACGTTAACACGGCGGATTGCACCATTTTTATGATTTATTGAATATATTGTTTTAATAGACTCCAAAACATATTCAATAGGATTGTTTACAGGATCTTCGCCGGTTTCAAGCGCAAGCCTTTTATGTCCCATATCTTGAAGCGCGATAACTTCTTCTTTTATTTCTTCTTGAGTCATTTTTTTGCGAGGAATATGTTTATTTTTCGCATGATAAGGGCAATAGACACAACCATTCACACAATAATTAGAAAGATACAACGGAGCAAAAAGTACAATTCTGTTTCCGTAATATTCTTGTTTAATTTTTTTAGCTAAAGCAAAAATTTCATCATTTTTTTCAGAAATTTCACATTCTAATAAAACTGCCGCTTCTCTATGAGAAAGGCCGTTACCGAGTTTTGCTTTATCTAAAATCTTATCAATTAATTCAATATTATTTTTATTCTCTTTTGCATATTCTAAAGAAGCAAGAACTTCTTCGTTATCTATAAACTCCGTAGCATGCGAAGATTTAACATCATACATAATTATTCTCCCTATATAATTATTGTAATTTATTTTTTACCCAGTTTTCAAAAATTTTCAACGGGGAACGAGTTATCGCAAGCGCCCATTGAGAAATATTTTTAGTTATAACCGAACCTGCACCGACATTTGCTCCTTTTTCAACCGTAACAGGCGCAACAAGCACCGTATTTGAACCGATTTTTACATCATCCTCTAAAATTGTGCGAGATTTAGTTTTTGAAATCGGGTCATAATTAGCTGTAATTGTTCCTGCACCGATATTCACTCTTTCTCCTAAATCGCTGTCACCTATATAAGAAAGATGACCGACATTTGTATTGGACGAAATCTTTGATTTTTTCACCTCAACAAAATTCCCGACTTTAACATTATCACAAACCTCAACCCCGCCGCGCAAGTGAGCGCAAGGACCGATTTTGCAATTTTTACCGATTTTGTTTTTACCCTCAATATAAGTCGCCGGATAAATAATTGTATCTTGACCAATTTCAGTGTCCTCGCTTATCCACGTTGAATCAGGATCAACAATTGTAACACCCTCATCCATATATTTTTCAAGGTTGCGTTTATTCATTATTTTTGAAGCAGTTGCGAGGTTTGAACGCGAATTTATACCATAAATCTCGTCACTATTATCGAGAATAAATGCATTTACATTCAAATTTTGAGATTTACCCCAAGAAATAATATCTGTCAAATAGTATTCTCCCTGAGCGTTATTCGTTTTCAACTGTCCAAAAGCAGATTTAATTTTCCCCCAATTTAAACAATAAATTCCGGCATTGACTTCTTTGACAGCTTTTTGCTCATTAGTAGCGTCTTTTTCTTCCACTATGCATTTCAATGAACCATTTTCTTCTCGAATTATTCTGCCATAATTTGTCGGGTTTTCAAAAATTGTACTCATAACTGTCAATTCAGAAGCGTGAGAAGTGTGAAATTCTACAAACTTTTTCAAAGTTTCTTCTTTTATCAAAGGAGTATCCCCACACAAAATCAAAACCAGTCCGTCATAATTTTCCAAATACGGACAAACCATAGAAACCGCATGTCCTGTTCCTAATTGAGGAGATTGAAGAACCGTTTTCGCATTTTTATAATTGTGCTTAACAAATGTTTCAACTTCTTCGGCATGATGTCCTACAATCACAAATTCTTCACTTGCTAAATTTTTAACATTATCAAGAACATAACCCAACAAAGTCTTACCCATAATTTCATGCAAAACCTTTGGCGTAGTTTCGGATTTCATTCTTGTTCCTTTGCCTGCGGCTAATATGACTGCTTTAATATCCATAATTATTTCCTCATTTGGAATTATTATAGCATGAAAGAGAATAAGGAAATAGGGTAATAAGGAAATAAGTTCATTACATAGTATTCATATTGTTGGGCTGAAAGCCCAACTTACAATTTTACTTAAGTTGGGCATTCCTGCCCAACAAAATAATTCGCTTACTCACAACACTCTACCAGTCTGCGCGCAGCTTCTACAGCATCATCTATTACATTTTGGTTTATCCAAAAATCATCTCTATCTAAATAACGACGAACAATTTTGCGAGCATAAGATCCAACAGCAACACCGTTATTCGGAATTTCACACATCTTTGCAAGCTCTGATGTTTTTGAATTAGTACCGCCTGACATAATCAAATATACAGGAAGTTTTGCATTTGAGACAATTTCTGCCGCCGCAACCGCCTGTAATGTTGACTTATAACTATCTTCTCCGCCGCTCATTGGAAATCCGTCAGCCTGAATTACTGTTGTATAAGGTTTACGCCCATCTATCATTTTATTTATTCGATTGATAAACGCTTCATCACTTAATTTCGCACGGCAAACACATATACTTAGCATCCCGTCAAAATTTTCCTTTAAATACTTCCATTTAGTAAAAACTTCTTCTTCATTCTGACCAACAACGTGAAATTCTATGCAATCAACACCTATTTTAATTATATCCGGCATAACTTCGTTCAACTGTTTTTCTTCCGAAATATAAGAAATAGCTCCGCGCGGACAAACTTTTGCACATCTGCCGCAGCCTATGCATTTGTTTCTTTTCACCTTTGCATAATGAATTGCTCTTTCAGGACAAACTGACTCACACGAGCCGCAATTCACACACCGATTATAATCAATAACAGCTTTGTTTGAATGCGGATCCCCTTTCAAACCGACACTTACGCATAAATACGCATCCTCAACATCCGCCTTTTGCAAAGCATCACGCGCAGAGTCAATTACATCAAGATTTGCACTCAAATCAAAAAAGCGACATCCCGCAAGCGCATAAATATAAACAAGTTTACGAACTTCTTCTATATCTTCTTTTCCGGCACCGCAAATAAGTTTAAAACAATGCCCCGCTTTTAATAAATCCTCAAGCATTATTTCACCATATAATTATAAATGATTTCGGAAGCGTGAACAATATAGTCCTTGCCGGCAGGTGCATTATGAGGGCGATTTGCAAGAATTACCACTACATATTTCTTCCCGTTAGGAGTGATAACAATTCCCGCATCTCCAAGCATAGTTCCTATATCGCCGGTTTTATGATAAAAAACAGCACCCGCTCCAAGACCGGCCGCAATTAAACGATTATTTTTTACATGCCCCATATAATCCAAAATTTTATTACGAGAGGCTTCCGATAAAAACTTGTTGTTATCATCAATATTATAAAGCATTTGAGCCATCTCACGTGCCGTTATACGGTTTGTACCTTTTAGGTCAGGAAGCCATGTTTGAACTTCGGTATTTTTCAACCCCCAGTTACGTATTGCCTGATTTACATCCGTCATAGAACCGATTTTAGCCATAATCATATTCGTCGCAGAATTATCAGAATCAGTAATCATTCTGCGCGCAAGCTCATCAATTGTATACATTGAATTTTGGGCTTTAAACTGCAAATTACCAGAGCCCTCTGTTCTATAATATTCTGTCAGCGGGATTTCCTCATCAAGAGTTAACTGACCTGCTTCAACAGATTTAAATAAATCTATCAATATCGGAATTTTAATGATACTAGCAGCAGAAAATGATTTTGAAGCCTCCAAATCAACATAATTTTGGGTTTCATAATCCCAAACATACACAGACGGCTTTACTGTAGGATAAAGTTTGCCAAGTTCTTCCAATTCGCTTTGTAATACTGGCATATTGACATTTTCTTTCAATGCCGTCATCTGAGCACGTTTACCTGAGGCCTCCTGCCTGAAATCCCGCACCCCCATAAACCATGAATTTGAAATATATTTATGGGTCGGAAAAGCTATATTATTAATATCAGTTTTAATATGTTTATAAGGAGTTGGAGCAAAAATTGCCTTAGTAATATTATTGAATGCAAACGGCATTACACAAAACAGTGTAAATAACACAAGCGCACAACAAACACCAAATTGCATATAATTTCTTTTACGCTTTAATTTCTTTTTAGGCCTGTTTTGCTCGCGGAAATGTAAATACCTTACATTATCTCCACCATAGCTGTAAGAATAATTATCATAATAATTATATCCCTGTTCGGCTAATTTCGGCATAATGCCCGATTTCCTCCCAATATTATTGTAGCGTAAAAGGTTGATTAAGGCAAGGGGCTAGTTAAAGTGAGTCCGCTTCGCTCGGTGAGTAAAGTGAATAAGTGAATAAGTTCATTTCATTTTGTTTTAAGTCAACAGAGTTCTAAAAGGACATTAATAAATACTCTGTAAAGAACTTAATTACCTATTCACCTAGTCACTTATTCACTCTAGAACTTATACATACTTCACTCACTCTACTCACTTAACTCCATTCATGTTAACATTTGTAACAAATATCTCCGTCATTGAAATTCAGTTTATTTAAAAAACTTTATATTAACGAGAGCACAAAATATAAGGAGACAGAGAGATGGCATTTTTAGCATTAGCAAGTCAAAAAAGTTTACTGAACATGCAAAAAAGTTTTAAACAACTAGAGCAAATATCACTTATCAACCAGATAAACATTACTGAGCAACAGATGGCTAATATTAAAGCAGCATATCCCGAAGATTATGATAATAGTTATGATTATATCATGTTAGAACAAATGGATGAAGAATATGGAGCTCAAAAAGATGCCCTTGAAGATGAATTAAACGAAATCAACCAAATGATTCAATCACTTACTTCATCTGTTAAAACTGAAATCCAAAACAGCTGTAAACTCAACTATGCAGGCGGGTCATAAATAAAAACCTTTAACAACAAAAAAGCAATAGACAAAGTCTATTGCTTTTTTGTTATATAAATATATATTTGTACATATCTTAACTTTTTGTCGGCTATACCCTACAATATAAATAGATAATATTAAGGCAGAACACGAACAATTAAAACAAATCATATATTACAATACCGAAACCGGTCGCTGCCCTTATGATGAATGGCTTGATTCATTAGACAATAAAATCAAATCTATAATTGAAAATCGTATAGAGCGTTTACAAGACGGATTATACGGAGACCACAAAAACTACAAAACAGTATGTTATCAGAATTAAGATTTGATATTGGAAAAGGTTACAGAGTTTACTATAAAGACCTTACAAATATTGTACTAATAATCGTTGCAGGAAGTGATAAAAACGACCAAAAACGTGTAATAAAACAAGCAGATAAATATTTCAAAGATTTTATTGAAAGGAATTCAAAATGAAAGATTTTGAAGAATTAAATTTAGATATGGATAAAGTTTTGGCTAATACAATTAGTCATGATGATTTAATGCAAAAACATTTACAAGATAAAGATTATCAAAGAGTTTATCTTGAAACATCATTAGAAGAATTTGCCAAAGACGGTAACATTGACGCATTTATTCGTTCTTTGCAATACGTTGTAAAAGCTCGCGGGCGTGGTGCAATTTCTTCTCTTGCTAAGGAATTAAAAATGGATAGAAGTAATTTATCCGATATTTTAAACGGTAAAGTTCAACCAAAAATCAGTACAACACTAAAACTCATAAATGGTTTAGGTTATAAAATACAATTGAAATCTGCATAATACAAATATATAAACTGCGGATAAATTCTACCCCTTTTCATACAATTCTACTGTATTAAGCATCAATGAAGTTATTGTCATTGGTCCGACTCCGCCCGGAACAGGTGAAATATACGCAGCATTTTTTGATGCAGAGTCAAAATCAACATCACCTCTGGTTTTGCCGTTTTCGTCCTTAAATATACCAACGTCAACAACAACACAACCTTGTTTAAGCATATCACCGTTAACAATATTTTTACCTACGGCAGAAACAACAATATCTGCCGTTTTTAATATTTGCGCTAAATCTTTTGTATAACTATGACACACAGTAACCGTAGCATTATTATTCAAAAGCATTTGCGCCATTGGCTTTCCTACAATATTGGAACGACCAATCACAACAGCATGTTTTCCTTCTAATTCAATATTGTATTCTTTTAACAATAACAAAACACCCTTTGGAGTACAAGGATAAACATTCGGTTCTTCACCCGAAAACAGCCTGCCAAAATTGTACGGCGTAAACCCGTCGACATCTTTTTCAGGCGAAATCGCGTTAATTATATTTTCTTTTGAAATCCCGTCAGGCAAAGGAAGCTGCACCAAAATCGCATCAACACCCGAATCTTCATTTAGCTCTTTGATTTTATTTAATAGTTCTTCTTCTGAAACATTTGACGGATAATTTATTATTTGAGAATTTATACCAATCCTGTCGGCGACTTTCTTTTTATTGTTAACATAAATTTTGCTTGCAGGATTATCACCCGCCAAAATAACGACAAGTGACGGTTTCCTATAAAAACCATCAATTTTAATTTTTAATTGTTCAAGAATTTTTTCTCTTAATTTTTTACCGTCAAGTATTATTGCCACTATTCATTTACCCCCTGAGGTATATTCAGCCTTGAATAAAAAGCTTTTACAGCATCCTGAACAACAACCGATTTGCGTTCAATCGGATTTTGTTCCAGTTCTTTATCAAAAGGTATAACCCCCAAAATATCTAAATCGTACTTCCTCAATAACTCTGAAAGCAACGACATTTTTGAGTTATCAACCTTATTTATAACCACACCCAATTGAGTTCCCGCACTGTATTTAGCACTGAATTCCTTAATTCTTTTAGCCAAATGCGCAGACTCCTCAGATGGATTAGCCACTATTAAAGTAGTGTCTACTTCCACATCAACAAGCTGATTAAGATATTTTAAATCAAATTCACAGTCAAAAATAACAAAATCATAACGATCAATAAGCTTATATACAGCATCATTTATTAATTTTGTAATCGGACATCTGCAATCCTTTGAACCGACAAACCATGATTCAATAATATCAACATTTTCATCTATAGAAACAATGATATCCTCCATAGCCCATTCGACAAATTCCTGCTTAGACATATCCTCCGGAATTCCCGTATGATACTCATGTTTTCCGCTTCTTATACCATAAATAGTATTCCTAATGTCAAGTCCAAAACTGTGCGCAAGCTCACTTGTCAAATCATTATCGAAAAGCAAAATCGATTTATCCGGATACTTTTCTTTTATAATTTCCATAAAGGCTTTAACTATAGTAGTTTTTCCGCTTCCGCCTTTACCTGTTATTGCTATTTTTAATGTCAAGTTTAAACCTTTCTTTTAAATTAAGTTTCTCATTATTTTAGTTTTTCGTCAAATAAGTAACATTTAATTTTCTTTTAAAACCTAAAAAAGGTCGCATCTAATATACAAGACTTGACCTTCTTTTCTTTTATTATTTTTTAAAAGTAATATTATTCAGCATCTTCTGATGTTTCTTCTTCAATAGCTTCTTTTACAACTTCGGAAGCCGTAACTGATACGTTTAATTCACATTTAACTTTTGAAGTCAATTTAATTAACATTGTATAGTTACCGATTTTGTTGATTGGAGCGTTAACAGTAATAGTTTTTCTGTCAACTTCAATACCTGTTTTTGCAGCAAGTTCTTCAGCCAATTTTTTAGTTGTAACTGTACCGAACAATTTGCCTGATTCACCTGCTTTTGCAGATAATTCAAGAGTACCGAATTTTTCGATAGCTTGAGCTTTTTCTAAAGCTTCATTGTGTAATTTTTCTTGTTTAGCTTTAATTCTTGCAATATTTTTTTCTCTGTTTTCCAAAGCACCTTTAGTAGCTGCTTCTGCAAAATTTTGAGGAAGAAGGAAGTTTCTTGCATAACCGTCTTTTACATTAATAACGTCTCCTGCTTCGCCTAAGTTTTGTACGTCTTTTTTCAATATAACCTGCATTATTATTCTCCTTTTCTACTTATATTTCTGCCTGTAAATATACACTACAACAAACAAAATCAAATGTCGAGGGGGTTTGTATAAATGTTAAGAAAGCAAAATCAAACTCATCCAGATAAAAATTATGCCCGACATAATTCCTACAATAGACAAATGCCAATTTCCGTATTCTTTTGCAAGCGGAAGCAAAGTATCAAACGAAATATATGTCATAATCCCCGCAACAGCAGCCATTAAAATCCCGACAAGCACCTGCGGCAGGAATAAACCAAAAATAAACACCCCGACTAAAGCACCTATTGGCTCTGTTATACCTGACAATGCCGCATAAAGCATAGCATAACGTTTTTTGCCTGTTACATGGTAAATCGGCAAAGCAACCGCAATTCCCTCCGGAATATTATGAATTGCAATCGCAAGTGCAACAGATACACCCAAAGTAATATTTTGGGTAGTTGTTAAAAATGTTGCCATACCCTCAGGAAAATTGTGAACACAAATAGCAATAGCCGTCATCATACCTGCGCGCTTTAGTTTGTAATGTTTGTATTCATTGTCCAACTCCGGAGCATCCGGATGCAACAATTCTTCCGTATCAACGTGATCAGGTAAAAAATAGTCTATCGCAACTGACAACAGCAAACCTGCCACAAAACCTAAAAACACCATCCATTGAAACATATTCGGGAAATTTGATTTTAACATTTCCTGAGCGGCAGGAATAATATCGACAAGAGAAATAAATATCATAACCCCTGCACTAAAACCTAACCCCAAAGACAAAACTTTAAGATCATTTTTCTTTGTAATAAAAGCCACAGCACCGCCTATTGCAGTAGTCAATCCTGCAAGCATAGTGAGGCTAAATGCAATTCCCATATTGGCCGGTGTAATCATTATAGAACTATATTAACATGAAAATAAAGTGAGTAAAGTGATGCCGCTAAAGCACAGAGAGTAAAGTCACTTATTCACTCAAAAACTTATACTCACCTCACTCACTTTAATCACTTCACCAACAGATTGATGCCTCTCAATCCAATTGGCATGCCTTTCAATAAAAATAAGGCATGCGGCATGCTTATAAACACCTAGTATTAAGAAATATTAAGCATTGCACGGTGTATTTGCATATGCCGAAAAACATGTCAGCATCATGGTTTCAGCCATATTTATAAATAGCGAAAAAACAATGAAATAAATATTTTGGACATAGCGAAAAGTTAATGTACAATTTAAATATGCTCATGCTCTGAGCGGGTTTTCTTGTAGAGGTAAATGATGTACGAAACGGTTAAGTCTAATCTTTTGCAAATACAAGAAGAAATTGCACCTTGTAAACCTAAAATAATTGCAGTTACAAAGTATTTCGGAGAAGATGCGATTTGTGCGGCTTATGATGCAGGCTTACGCGATTTTGGAGAATCAAGAGCCATTGAAGCAAGTACAAAAATTGAAAACTTACCGCAAGAAGTTCGGGAAAATTCAACTTTTCACTTCATCGGACACCTGCAAACAAACAAAGTAAAGCAGGTTGTAAAAGTTTTTGATTACATACATTCGGTTGATTCTGTGAAACTTGCGCAGTCTATATCAAATCACTCGGCAGAAATCGGCAAAGTTCAAAAAGTGTTGTTACAAGTTAATAACGCGAACGAAGAACAAAAATTCGGATTTTCAAAAGAAGAAATTTTTGAAAGATTTGAACAAATCAAAAATCTTGTCAATATCGAAATAACAGGGGTAATGAATATGGCGCCTTTGGGTGCTTCTGAAACCGAACTGGAAAAATTGTTTTCCGAAATTATAGAAATTAAAAACAATCTTGAAAAAGAGTTTAACTGCAATTTAAAAGAAGTTTCAATGGGAATGAGTCAGGATTACAGGATAGCAGCTCAATGCGGAGCGACAATGTTAAGGATAGGTAGAAAGTTATTTAAATAATAAACGGAGGAAAAATTGGTGGCAGCGTTAACAGACAGTTTAAAAAAGGTTGTGGATTTTGTTATGGACGGATTCAACGGCGGAAATCCTTTTTCAGATATGAATGATGAAGAATATGATGATATGGATTATGAATATGAAGAGGACGGCAATGCTTTAAGAGCGCCTGCTCCTTTATATACACCGGCAGTAGAAAAACAGCCTGAACACAAAGTTCTTAATCATCCGAGCTTCAACAGAGGCGGAAACGAAGTCGTTGTAATTGAGCCTCGCTCATTTGATGATGCTGCTACAATCGTTCAACATTTAAAAGACCGCAAAATCGTCATGTTAAACTTGCACCTTTTAGATAAAGAACAAATGCAAAGAACAATTGACTTTGTTTGCGGAGCTTCACAAGCTTTGAACGGCCAACCTAAAAAAGTCGGCGATTTAGTATTTGTTTTTGCTCCAAGCAACGTAACATTGTCTGCGGATGAAATCGCACCGCAACAAAGCAAGTTTAACGATTCATTATGGAGAACATCTCTACAATAGAATCGATTGGTATGAGAAGAGATAGTTTGAAAAATATTCATGTTTAATTAGGCGAGTTTAAACTCGCCTTTTTTATTAAGATAAAATCTGAAACGGACATTTGGTACAATGAGCTTTCGGGTGTAAAATCAGATTATCTTCCAAATCATACAATCGCGCAACGCGGGTTACAAGAGGAGCTCCGCACTTTGGACATTTCAAACCTCCGGCACCGTTTATAATCAATTCTTTTAAACTTTCTATTATCTCCCGAGAAATTATATTATCCGTAATATCCTTTTCAAGAGCTTTAATCTCTTTAGGCTCACACCTTAAAACTTTTGCTAATGCCTGACGTACTGTCACAGGTAAAAACAACTCTCTGCCTTCTTCAATTTCCTCAATTTCTGTAATAGGAATATTCGAAGCAATCGATAAGCCTTTTACGGTTAACCCTAAATTCTCCCGTTTTTTACGTATAAATTCAGCTAAAGTTATCATTTTAAAATAATAGCATAAAGATAATTTTTGAATTTATATTAAGAAATGTAACACAACATAGCCTCTATCATGCAATTTCCAAAACTAAAAATTGTTTATAAAAGTACAGGGGAAAATTTAAACACAAAGGGGAAAATTATGGTTATAGGAGCACCGGCTTGGAGGCCGACCGGAATGTCAGTTAGTACAGGATGTTTTGCATATAACATGCCTTTTACCGGATTTGCAGGATTTTTCGGAACAGGACAAATGCCTCCTGAATCTTTTGCAAACACAGCGTTTTACAACTATTTACCGTTGCAATATACAAATTACGGCGGAGATTTTCAAGTCTCATTAGTAACTCCTCCACCTGATTTTATGGCACCATGTACATACAACTATCTTGGACAGCAAATAACAGGTACAACAGGTATTTATCCGGGATTTGGCGGAGACCAACCATCTGTTGGAGCAACTAACGTCAGCGGTGCTGTTGAGCAAGCTTTGAATATACAAACATCTCAAAATCTTGCAGGTGTAATTCAAGGTTCAAAAGGATTATTAAATCGAATTGATGCCGAATTGAACAAAGAAGACATACCTGAAGATAAAAAAAGCAAATTAACAGAATTAAAAACAAAAGTTGAGACTTTAAAACAAGATGCAGAACAACTAAAAGACAGTACTGATACAGAATCTCAGGAAGCTCTTAATAAATCTAAAGATTTACAAAAACAACTAAGAGAACTCAACAAAGAATTTACTGAAGCTATGAAAACAACCACCGAAAATACCGATGGTGACAATACTGGCGATAATAACGGTGACAATGGCGATGATGAAAATGGGGACAACTAAAAGTTCCCATTTTTATAAGAAAATCTTATTAAATGAAAAAGGTTAGTAGAAAGTAGTGTAAATTTCTTATACCCTGCAAGAAAATCTTGCAGGTTTTTATTTTTTAAGCACAAAAGCAACTAACCTATATTTGCTTGCATAAGTCAAATACATTTACCCCCAACCCACTTGATTTTTTGTTTTGAGCGTTTTATTATTTGGCTTGTAGAGTGCTTACGCCAATAATCACTCAACAAAAAGGAAAAATTAAAATGTCAATTAACTTAGAAAACAAACAAGAATTTGCTAAAAAATTCGGAAAGAACGAAAAAGACACAGGTTCTTCAGCTGTTCAAATCGCAATGATGACAAAGAAAATCGCTGAATTAACAGAACACTTAAAAGTAAACAAAAAAGATTTTGCTACTAAAAGAGGTCTTTTAATGATGGTAGGTAAAAGAAAGAAACTTCTTGCTTACGTAAAATCAAAAAATCTTGAAGAATATAGAGCTCTTGTTAAAAAGTTAAAAATTAGAGGTTAATCTCAAAAAAAACCGGCTTTTGAAAAGCCGGTTTTTTATTGCAATTTATCTCAAATATTTATGCATATCATGAAAATAATCTTTATCCAAAATTGCTTTATATGAACACGGCAATCCGTTATGTTCACTTGATTTTAACGGATCACAATATTTTGAAACATTTTTAAACGGAGTTCCGGATGCCCCCATTAATCTCAAATTCAACTCATCTGATGCAAGATAAAATGTAAATACATCCAATCCTAACCTGTTAGGACCTTTTTTAATTCCGTTAATATCTACATTTATCCATAAATTCCCGTCAATATTATTCAAAATTACAAGCGCATCATCTCCAAGAACAAACTGCCCTATATTAGGATAATTTATAAATTGCGGATAGATATTCCCGTCTAATGTTGCGTAGGCAGGTTTTCCCGAAAGACATAATTTGTTCGAATTCTTTTTACACAAACTGTTTACAGTAAAGAACGAAGCAAAATTTTTAGTAAAACTTTTGCCATCGGCATACGATGCAATATTAAATTCATCTCTTTCCTGCATAAAGCCCACTGCCTGTGAAAATTCACGATAAACTTTAAAGTATTGATTTTTAAAAGCAACCGCTGTGACCTGACTTCCTATACGAGGTATAATATACCACACAACAAGCAGTATAAATAATACCAACAAAAGATTTTTCCTTGAACCTGAGTCTTTTTGTCCTAAATTATTTCTTGAAACCATAAGCGGATTTTACATTATTTTTTAGAAAATGTCAAAATTTTAAACATCTCTATGTCCGACTTTTAATTTATGGTCAATAATCGCAGTATTTTCATTTGCATCAAGTCTTCCCTTGATCAATTGATAGCCTAAAGTAGTCAGACCTGCAGCAACAGACAATATTTTTCCCGCTTTACCAATATGTTTAAACGGATGAGAAATAAGTTTACCAATAGTAACTGAATTTTCTTTTACAAAAGCTTTAGGAAGTGCTTTAAAAGGCCAAAACGCAGCAGCAACACCAAAATAAGCAAGCGCGCCGTAAACAGCACCTTTAACCGCTGCGCCGGTCATTGTTTTGGTTACAGACAAGAATTTCCAAAAATTCGCAATCTTCTGGTGAGAAGTTTTTCCTTGTTTCGCAGGCTCAAAAGTATCTGCTTCAAGGGAACTAGAAGGGATATCAACCCTTGCTTTTGGTTTTTGGGAAATTTGTTCTTCAGCTTTGAATGTTATCGGCTGACTAAAATTTACTTTTACCATTAACACACTCCTTGCTGCTAATATAAAAACACTAAAACCATTTTTTTGCCATCTGTTTATAAAATTTTACATTCCAAACAGAGACAACTGAGGAATCTCTCCTTCATTATTTACTATTTTCTTTCGAGATGCAAGGTTTTTAGAAAAATCTTTTTGCATTTTTAACATTAATTCTTGCGACCGTTTTACAACAGCATTAGGTAAACCTGCCATTTTAGCAACTTGAATACCGTAACTCTTGCTTGCTCCGCCTTGCACAATTTTCCTCAAAAATTCTATCTCACCATCATTTTCAGATATTGTAATCCTATAATTTTTTATTTGCGGATAAGAATTCGTCATAACATTCAATTCGTGATAATGAGTTGCAAAAATACATCTCGCTTTTATTTTTGACACAATATATTCAGCAACAGACCACGCAATAGCAACCCCGTCATAAGTACTTGTTCCACGACCGATTTCATCAAGTAAAATAAAACTTCTATCGGTAGCAGTATTCAAAATAAACGAAGTCTCAATCATTTCAACCATAAAAGTTGACTGCCCGAGAGTTAAATCATCACTTGCACCGACTCTTGTAAACACCTTATCAACAACCCCGATTTTAGCATAATCTGCCGGAACCCAAGAACCGATCTGTGCAAGAATTACAATCAATGCATTCTGACGCATATAAGTAGGTTTACCTGCCATATTTGGACCTGTCAAAATCATAAACTGAGTTGAATCACCTTCAGAAACATTAGATTTTAACTCTAAATCATTTGGCACATACTCTCCAAGAGGCAAAATCTTTTCTAATACAGCATGCCTGCCATTTTTTACTATAAAATCATCCGACTCATCAATCTCAGGTTTGCAATAATTATTTTCTACCGCAATTGTTGCAAGAGAAGTCATTACATCCGCTTTTGCAATACAAGAAGCAATCTCACGAATTTTTGAAACGAACTCTTTTGAATATTCTCTGAAATCAGTAAATAACTTGTATTCCAACTCTGTAGATTTAAATTTTGCACTCAAAACATCATCTTCATGTTTTTTCAGTTCATCCGTGATAAATCTTTCCCCGTTGGTTAAAGTTTGTTTTCTTATATAATTTTTAGGAACAAGGTTAAGAAAAGAATTTGTAACTTCGATATAGTAACCAAACACTTTGTTATAAGCCACCTTTAGATTTTTAATACCCGTTCTCTCCTTTTCTTCTTCTTCAAATTTAGAGAGCCATTCTTCACCACCTGAGAGCAAATCTCTAAAATAATCCAATTCACCGTTAACATCAGGCTTAATAATCCCGCCCTCTTTTAATAAAATAGGAGGATTATCCTCAATCGTTTTATCTATAAGAGCTGCATAAGCAGAAATTTCATCTCGATAATCTCTTATAGACGCAAACATATCATATTCAAGAGTTTCTGTTGCATCAAGAAGCTGAGGAAGCATTGACAAAGACAATTTCAACCCCACAAAATCTTTAGGACTCGCAGAACCGTTGCTCATTCTGGTTGCAAGACGCTGAATGTCGTAAATTCGTTCTAAGATATCAGATAAAGCAAATCTTATATCAGTTTTTTCAACCAGTTCAGAAACAGAATTCTGACGGGAAAGAATTTCTTCAACATTTTTTAAAGGCTGACAAATCCAATTTTTTAGCAGTCTTGCCCCCATATTTGTTTTGGTAGAATCAATTGCCCATAACAAAGAACCGTATTTATTTTTTTCACGTAAGGTTTCTGTCAATTCAAGATTTTTTCTTGTAGAAGCATCCAAAATCATATATTCAGAAAGCTCGTAAGCCTCTATTCTATCAAATTTTGGCATATTTTCTTTTAACGTTTCCCAAACATAAGCAAGCAAAGCACCCGCAGCCCTGAAACCTAAAACGTATTTTGAATACCCAAAGCTTTCCAAACTCTGCGTTTTAAATACAGCTTTCAAATTATTCTGTGCAAATTTTTCCTCAAAAACAGATGGAGAAATTTTTGAACAATTATAACGGGAAGTAATCGCTTCAGGCAAATCAATAATTTCATCCGGCACAATCTGAAAAGGTTTTATATCCTGCTTTTGGCTAGGAGCAACAATCTCAGACGGATTTAGACGTGCAAGTTCTGCCATTATCAAATCCAATGAAGATTGAGTTGTTTTAAATTCTCCTGTAGAAATATCTGTATAAGCAAAACCGTATTGCTCTGTTTTTTCATCTTTATAAAGAGCGCAAATATAATTGTTTGAATTTTGCTGCAAAAGATTGCTTTCTGTCAGAGTTCCTGCGGTAATAATTCTTGTAACTCCACGTTTCACAAGCCCCTTAGCAAATTTCGGATCTTCTAATTGATCACAAATGACAACTTTAAAATTCTTTTTAACAAGTTTTTCAAGATAACTATCCGCCGCTTTTACAGGAATACCTGCGAGGGGAACTTTCCCTAATTTTGCTCCTGCATCACGCGCCGTCAATGTTAATTCAAGCGCCTTTGACATCGTCACAGCATCTTCAAAAAAAGTTTCATAAAAATCCCCCATCCTGTACCACAAAAGTATTCCCGGATGTTCTTTTTTTATTTTCAAAAACTGCTGCATTGCAGGAGTAGTATCTTCAATGTTAACTTCATAACTTTTTATATTATTGATTTTACTTTTTGTCATAATATAATATTGGTATAAAAACGAGAGGATTTCAACATGGGCTGTTTAAAAAATGTAACAAGAGCAATATTTCTAACGGTTGTGGTTATGGGGTTTGCTGCGTTCGGCGGAAAACAATGGTTAATAACTCAATACAACAACTTTATGCACCCCACTCACGATATGGTAATGGAAAAAGCCCAAAAAGTCGGGGATTTCTCTAAAATTAATAAAGAATTTGAGATAGAAAAAGCCGCAGGTATTTTTGGTTATAACGCTGTTGTTGCAGAACACAAAGCCTCAGGTCAAAAAATGATAGTTGTTGATTCCGGCAAAAAACCTTTTTTAACACCGGAAGATATAAAAGCAGAAGATTCAGAACTCCGAATAAAAGCAGCAATAAACAAGTTTAAATACCAATCCGCTGCCATTGAAGATTTCAGAATAACAGAAAAAGGAACTATGAAATCTTACGGTCAGGAAATTCCTTATGCGAAATTTGAAGCACGTATTAAAAAAATCCCTTCAGGCAATATTTCCGGAATAATTTCAGTCGTACAAGATAAAGACGGCAGTGACAAAGTTCTGGTTTCTGCAAATCAAGGCGGAAAATATTCTCAGCTTATCTCAAACGAATTTTTCAAAGAAATTAAATCTAAATAAAATGGCAAAAACACTAAAAATCCCGATGGAAACATTTTTTCAAAATATTGATTAAAAAAACACCTGATAAAAATATCAGGTGTTTTTGTTTGTATCTTTAAGTGTCTATTGGCAAATTAGAACATCAAGCCTGCTTCTCTAGCGGCATCCGCTAAAGCTGCAACTCTACCATGATACAAGAAACCGCCACGGTCAAATACTACGCATTCAATGCCCGCTTTTTTAGCTTTTTGAGCAATAGCTTCACCGACTACTTTTGCAGCTTCAATATTTCCGCCATGTTGAAGTTTTTCTTTCAATTCCTTATCGTTTGAAGATGCTGATGCCAATGTTACATGGTTGTCATCATCAATCAACTGCGCGTAAATATGTTTTGTACTTCTATAAACCGCAAGTCTTGGGAATTCCGCAGTACCTGCAAGTTTTACTCTGATAGATCTGTGTCTTTTTTGTACAATTGGTTTTCTAGTTTTTTGTTTAATCATTTTATTTTATCCTTTCGTTTTACCCGAACCTACTTGAAAAACCATATTCAAGAGTTCATCTGGGCTTTATTTGTTAAACCTGTCGGGCTGAAAGCCCAACTTACATTATTTCGCTTTCGCTTCATTCGCAACGGCGGAATCGTAGTGTTTCGCGCCCTGCCGTTTTTGCTACCGCAAAGCCGCTCCAGCGCTCTACACCGGCTTACGCATTATTTCTTACCGGCTTTACCAACTTTACGTCTGATGTATTCGCCTGCGTATTTAACACCTTTTCCTTTATATACTTCAGGCGGACGTTTTGATCTAATTAAAGCAGCAATATCACCTACCAACTGTTTATTAGAACCTTTAACAGTGATATTTGTATTGTTTTCAACAGAAATCGTAATTCCTGCCGGAGGTTCAATATTTACAGGGTGAGAATAGCCTAAAGCCATATTCAATGTTGTACCCTGCATTGCTGCTCTGTAACCAACACCGTTGATTTCAAGCTTTTTAACAAAACCTTCTTTAACACCTGTAACAGCGTTTGCAACTAATGTTCTTGATAAACCGTACAATGCATCTGTTTCACGAGATGTTCCTACTTTTGATAAAAGGATTTCGTTACCTTCGATTTTTACTGCAATTTCAGGACGAACTTCTACAACTTCCGTACCCAAAGGCCCCTTAGCCGTAACAGTTTGTCCTTCGATTTTTACCTCAACTCCTTGAGGAATTTCTATAGGTTTTTTACCAATTCTTGACATTTTTAATTTCTCCTTGTGGTATATTGTGTAATACTTTCAGGCTTTTCTACCAATTATGCCTTGTTGGGAATTAACCGCCTGTGCAATCAAAGATTGCTTCGCTCTTTTCGCTTTCGCTTCATTCGCAACGGCGGTATCGTAGTGTTTCGCAACCGTTCGCCCTGCTCAACGCAGGTCGACCCGTTGACTCCACACCGGCTTACGCCTAGTATACATAGCAAAGAACTTCGCCGCCAACGTTTTCTTTTCTGGCTTTTCTATCTGTCATCAAGCCTTTGCTTGTTGAAATGATTGCAACACCCAAACCGCCTAAAACTTTTTGCAAGTTTTTAGATTTTGAGTAAGTTCTCAATCCAGGTTTTGAAACTCTTACAAGTTTTGTAATAACAGGTTTGTGGTTTACATCATATTTCAAAGTAATAACAATCGCACTAAATTTGCCATCTGCTACTACTTCATAATCAGAAATGTAACCTTCTTCTTTCAAAACTCTTGCAAGTTCCAACTTTAATTTTGAAGATGGAATGCTAACTGTTTCGTGAGAAACCTGTGCTGCATTTCTGATTCTTGTAAGCATATCTGCTATCGGATCTGTAACTGTCATATTTTTCTCCTTTAGACTTATCCGCAGTTCACCGGACAGTATCTTTTAACTATTACACCGCTTATCGGATTAAATTTGCTCAATTTTGTGAGCGTTTTCCGACAGTTCGGAACTGTAAAACTAAAATAACACGAAGAAAAACCGATTGCAAGTGATTTATTGCAAAACATTACAAAAAAAATGCGGATTGAGAAATAACCAATCCGCAGTTATCTTTACATTTTATCTTACCAAAACAAATCAACAATCCCTTTAACCAATCCGCCTACAGTTCCTACAACTGCATAACCGAGATTACCAATTAATCCATGTTCTTTCCAAGTTTCCATCGCACCTGTAAAACCACTATGACATTCATTCGGTTTACCATTTTCCTTGCCTTCAGCTTCTGCAATTTTAGCGATTATTTCATCATAAGTATCGGCAATATCATTATTTACATAAAAAGTACTACTTAATTCTGAATCTATTTCACCGAATTTATCTTTTAGTTCATCATAAATACCGGATTTTTCAGCACGTCTAACCAGTAAATTTTTTATTTTTCTACCATATTTTACTTTTTGCTCACTATCTGCATCCCACATAAAGGCTTTCATAAATGATTCACCTTTTTCAGATGAATGATATTTATTCCAACCACATAAAAAGTCCATAATATTATTTTCATTTAAACTATCTAATGCTTGTTCAAGCTGTTTATCTTTAGTACCACAACAATACATAGCATCATAAGCATTATCAATATTATCCACTACAGAAGTTGATGGGATAAATTTATCCGTTTTTACCTCAGCCGCATCATCTGATTTGTTTTTTGAAGAAGATGATGCGGAAGTTCCTGAACTTCCGTCTGCTGCCGAAGTGCTTGTTGAGGGCCTTGATACAGTAAATTGTGGAACAGAGTTTGCCCCTGTATATTGAGATGACACCGCTGAGCTATAAGGATATTGCGTATTTGCAGCCGCAGACACAGAATCTACATATTTAAAATTCCCCATGTTAAAATCCCCTTTCGTACTTTCTTTATCCCCTTACTTTTATAAAAACATTTAAGGAAATATAATTGACGAAAAGATGATTTCATCTTTAACAAATCTTAACAATAGAAAATCAACCCTCAACAAAAAGGGTTGATTTTACAAATATTTTCGTGCTATATGCAGAAACTACCAGCTTGCTTTTGTAACACCAGGTAACAAACCTTGATGTGCCATTTTTCTCAAGCAAATTCTGCACAAACCGAAGTCTCTATGGTAACCGTGAGGTCTACCGCAGATAGAACATCTGTTATGAAGTCTTACTGTAGGGTATTTACCAGCTGCAGCAAGTTGTGCACGTTTTTCTTCTTTGTTTATCATCGCTTTTTTAGCCATGAATTTCTCCTTTTATGTTAATTGTGTATTGTTTTCTTATTAATTGAGGACTAATTGTCCAATTACTTTTTGAAAGGCATACCGAGAAGTCTTAGTAATTCTCTTGCTTCTTCGTCTGTTTCAGCTGTTGTAATAACTGATACGTTCATACCTTTTACCAAATCAACTTCTTCATAAGTAATTTCAGGGAACAATGCTTGTTCTTTCAAACCTAATGTATAGTTTCCTCTGCCATCAAAACTTTTTGCGCTTACGCCACGGAAGTCACGAATTCTTGGAAGAACTACACAAATTAATTTTTGTAAGAAATCATACATCCTGTCGCCACGCAATGTTGCCATTGCACCAACAGGCATTCCTTCTCTTAATTTGTATGAAGCAATTGATTTTTTAGCTTTTGTAACAACTGCCTTTTGACCGGCAATTTTTGTTAACTGATTTTCAATTGATTCTGCAATTTTTGAGTTGTGAGAAGCTTCACCAACACCCATGTTCAAAACG
>CADBQQ010000094.1 GCA_902796825.1 uncultured bacterium | reverse complement strand
ATTGGTCAGATGAGTATGGCAAAGAAGCCCGTTTTGGGGTTCAGCGCAAGCGAGCCAAGTGCGGAGCCTTGAGCCTTATGAACAAGCTGTCCGCAGGACAAATAAGGCTCAAGCGGAGTCACGTCGAAGGCGAGCGCAGCAAGACAACTAACCTCGTTTCCGGTTTATGACAATTTAAAAAACTTATGATATTAGCAAGATATTATGTCTTACAGACCAATTTTAATTTAACCCGTTTTCAAATATTTTCTTAATGGTTATAGATTATTTAGAAGGGTTTGTTATGAGTTGTAAGGTGTCCGTGATTATTCCTGTATATAATGTTGAAAAATTCTTGCCGCAGTGTGTTGAAAGTGTTATTAATCAAACACTTAAAGACATTGAAATAATTTGTATTGACGACGGCTCTAAGGATAAATCGTCGGAAATTCTTAACAGATACAGAAAAGCAGATAAACGTATTTCGGTTATAAGCAAGTCAAATGGCGGGTATGGTGCTGCTTGTAATTACGGATTAAAAATTGCTAACGGTGAATATGTATGTATTGTTGAGGCGGATGATTTTATAGATAAATTTATGTTAGAAGATTTATATAATATTGCATTTGTTAATAATGCAGATATTGTTAAATCATCTTATTATGAATATTCTGAAAAAAACGGTACAAAAGAAATAAGAAAGATAGATTGGAGTAAAACTCATAAAATGCCGGAGGGTGTATTTAAATTGGAGGATTATCCTCAATTTTTGTATTTTCATCCTAGTATATGGTCGTGTATATATAAAATGGATTTTATTAGAAAAAATAACATAAATTTTGTTGAAGCAAAAAAAGCCGGATGGGCGGATAATCCTTTTCAGGTACAGACATTATTTCTTGCAAAAAAACTTGTCTATACAGACAATGCTTATTACTATTACAGATTGACAAATCCCGATTCATCAAGCACGGTGGTTAATATTAATAACCCCTTTGACAGAAGTGATGAAGTGCATAATTTTCTTGTAAAAAATAATATTAAAGATGAGGATTTACTTGCTAATTTGTATAAAAGAGAATTGGGTTATATTGATATTGTTCTGTCTTGTATTTCAAATAATTTATTTGATTTTGCCTGTGAAAAAATTGACAAAATGCTCAAACGAATGGATAAAGATATAATTTTTACAAATAGTTGTATAACCGATTATGAAAAATTTTTTTTTGAAATTTGCAAAACAAAAGACGGTATTCGTGAAGTGATGAATAGAATAAAGAGTAACAGTACACATCAAGCAGTTACAGCGGTTTGCGAATAACTAAAAATCAGTGTGATTTTTTCCATTCTTTAATTTGCTGTAATCGGGTTTTATACTTGGTTTCCATACCTTGTTCGGTAGGTTGGTAATATTCCTTGCCGATTAGAGACTCCGGCAGGCATGGCATACTTGTCATTTTTTCTTCGTAATCGTGAGCGTATTGGTATCCTTTGCCGTAATTTAATTCTTTCATTAATTTTGTCGGAGCATTTCTTATATGTAAAGGTACGGGTTCAGCTATATGTTCTTTTGCATCACGTCTTGCCATAATATATGCTACTTCCATTGCATTTGATTTTGGCGCCATTGACATATATATAACGGCTTCTGTTAAATTAACACTGCATTCCGGCATACCGATAAAATGGCATGCTTGATAAGCAGCAACAGCGATTTCTAAAGCGTGAGGGTCGGCAAGACCTATATCTTCCGAAGCAAATCGCGTAACTCTGCGTGCTATGTATAAGGGGTCTTCTCCTGCTTCTAACATTCTTGCAAGCCAATATACCGCAGCATCGGGATCAGAATTTCGCATTGATTTGTGGAGTGCGGAAATTATGTTATAATGTTCTTCTCCGTTTTTGTCATATAGAAGTGATTTTTTTGAAATACATTGTTCTAAGATTTCTTTTGTTACTGTAATTTCGCCGTTTTTGTCCACATCACCGTTTAAAACAACCATTTCTAAAGTCGAAAGAGCAGTTCTTGCATCTCCATTTGCAAATTTTGCAATAATTGTTAGTATTTCATCATCTATATTTACTTTATCGTTGCCAAAACCGCGTTTGTCGGTCATAGCGCGTTTTAAGAGCTCGGTTAAATCTTCTGTTTCAAGAGGCTTGAAAACAAAGACTTTACAACGAGAAAGTAATGCGGAATTAATCTCAAAAGACGGATTTTCTGTTGTTGCTCCAATAAGAATAATACTGCCTTTTTCTACATAAGGAAGAAACGCGTCTTGCTGTGCTTTATTAAAACGATGAATTTCATCTACAAAAACAATTGTTTTCATCCCGAGTTTTCTGTTATTTTCTGCTTGTTCCATTACAGCTTTGATTTCTTTTATGCCAGATGTTACCGCAGAAAAATTTATGAATTCTGAATGTGTTTTGTTAGCAATAATTTGTGCTAAAGTTGTTTTTCCAATTCCGGGATTTCCCCAGAATATAACGGAAGTGATATTGTCGTTTTCAATAAGTTTTCTTAAAACTTTACCCTCGCCAATTAGGTGTTTTTGACCCGCAAACTCATCTAAATTTCTCGGCCTTAAACGTGAGGCTAAAGGTTGATTTGTATCATTTTCAAAAAGCGATTTTTGTTCCATATATTAATCTTTCTCTTTATTAATAATTCTAACATAACTAAATTATAAATATATATATTCTTGAAATAATTGACTTTTATTATTGATATATATAAAATTTAATATATAAATTGATATAGTTAGTTGATTTGGGGTTTATATTTATGGAACTAAGAAATAGTCGAATTTTATCATTATTGGAACAAAAAACAGCAAATTATGAAGAACGCATTGCTCTTGGTATAAAAGGACAATATGGGTGGGAAGAAATTACGTACAAAGGCATAGGGTTGTTATCAAGAAAACTTGCCAGATATTTAATCGAAGATATTGGTGTAAAAAAAGGTGAATGTCTTGCCATTTTATCTGAATCAAAACCGGAATACGGTGCTTGCGTATTTGCTTCTGTTTTAGCAGGTACAACAACAGTACCATTAGATATAAAACTTTCTGTATATGAATTGACATCAATATTATCAGATTGTCAGCCGACAATAATGCTTACATCGCGTCATTATCTTAGTATGGCACTTGAATTACAAAAAGCTGTTCCGTCAATCCAACATGTTATTGTTATTGATCAGCACGCATCAGGTGATGGGATAAAAAATATTTATGATTTGCCGGATAAATATGATGCGAAATGGCGTCAAAGAAGTTCAAAATCAACCGCTTTAATTATTTATACTTCCGGTACTACAGGAGCTCCTAAAGGAGTTGAAATTTCTTTTAAAAATATTAATGCTCAATTAGTAGATTTGATGGAAGTTGTTGATATAATTTTGCCTAAAAAACAAAAAATCAATATGTTATCAATTCTTCCTATGAATCATTTGTTTGAAATGACTGTTGGTTTCTGTACATTTTTGAATGCCGGACATACTGTTTATTACACAACAAGCCTGAAACCAAAAGATATAACAGGTATTATGAAAGAAAAAAGTATTCAATTTATGATTGTTGTACCTGCGTTTTTAAAACTTTTAAAAGCCGGTATTGAAAGAGAAATCAATAATTCTCCTAAATTAACACAAATTGGATTTAAATTTCTTTACCATTGTGCGAGGTTTGTTCCTACTTACACATTAAGAAGAAAACTCTTCAAAAAAATTCATGCAAGTTTTGGCGGGAAATTTTTCGGATGTATATCAGGCGGGGCACCGCTTGATTTAGAAGTAGGAAAATTCTTTGAAAGAATTGGTATAAGAGTATATCAGGGTTATGGTTTATCAGAAACAAGTCCTGTTGTATCTGTTAATTACGATAAAAAAGGGAAACTGGCATCTGTCGGTCATCCTTTGAGTCATTTTGAAGCAATGACAGACCCTAAAACAGGTGAATTATTCCTGCGCGGTCCGTCTGTTATGAAAGGCTATCATAATCAGCCGGAATTAACTGCCGAAGTAATAGATAATGATGGCTGGCTGCATACGGGGGATATTGCAAAAATTGATAAAGACGGACATATTTTTATTACCGGTCGTATAAAAAATATGATTGTACTTCAAGGCGGGAAAAAAGTCTTTCCTGAAGAAGTAGAAGCTGTACTTGAAAAAAGTGCATATATTTCAGAAGTATGCGTTTTAGGGATATCAAGAAGCTTTGGTTCAAAAGATGGAACCGAAGAAGTTACAGCGGTAATTGTTCCGAAAAATGAACTTTATAATAGTTATTCGGATGACGATATAGACAGAATGATAAAACTTGATGTTAAATCATTGTCTTTACAGCTTGCTCAATATAAGCGCCCGACAAACGTAATTATTTCAAAAGAAGAACTTCCTAAAACTACTACGCGTAAAGTTAAACGCAAAGAAGTTATGGAATTAATCGGGGTTTAATGTTTTATTTTGATAATATTGACGGCAAGAAAATATTAAAATCCGATTATATAACGAACGCGCAAGCATTTTTTACAACCCGTGAAACGGTTATAAAATCAGAAGAACCTTACGCACTTGCGCAAGTTTCAGAAAATAAAAATCTCATTCGCAATTATTTGGGTGTAGAAACTCTTATTTCTCCTATCCAAACTCATAGTGCAAATATTGCTATTGCATGCGGGGATATTTCCGATTATCCGGAAACTGATGCATTAATTTTAACAGATAAAAATCTTGCAATATTTTTGAATTTTGCAGACTGTACCCCTGTTATTTTGTATGACGAAGAACAAAATATCGGTGCAATTGCTCATGCCGGTTGGCGCGGAACTGCTCAAAGAATTGCTCCTCTTACTGTTGAAGAAATGATAAATAAATTTAATTCAAATCCCAAAAATATTGTCGCGCTTATTGGTCCGGCAATTTCTCCATGCTGCTATAATGTTGGTGAAGATGTTTTTGAAAAACTTAAAATTACAGTAAGCAATTTTAAAAATTTGTATGAAGTTTTTGAAGATAAAATACACATTGATTTGAAAGGTATAAATAAAAGACAACTTGAAGAAATCGGTGTTGAAAAAATTGATATATGTCCGTTTTGCACAAGCTGTGATAACGAATACTTTTTCTCCTATCGAAAGGAAAATAAAACAACAAACAGGCATAGTGCGGTTTTAAGGTTGAATAAGTAATAAGAATTGTAAAAACATTACTATACTGGTAGCAAAAAATTAAATTAAGGTGTATTTTATATATCAGTTAGTAAATTAGAAGGTTTTTTATGAAGAAGTTTTTATTATTGTTAGGGTTTATGATATTTACAGGATTAGGAGCGCACGCAAGTACCACTGTTTATTATCAAAATACTGGTGTACCTTTGTATATTCAACGCGGAGCAGGTCCTAGAGTGTCGATTCATTCAATCCAAAGCAACCCTCACATGCGTCGGATGATGTACAGAAACAATTATGCTCGACCTTACGGTCAACAGCGTTTTGCTCGAGACCGATATGCACAATGCCGCAATGTGAATAACGGAATGCCTCCAATGGGTGGTAATAGAATGATTATGGGCGGAGCCGTACCTGCTTCTACGCCTGTTGCGTCTTCTTCGCCGGTACAGGTTTCAAGATTTGATAAAGGTTCTCAACCAAGAATTCAAAAGAGTTATTCAAGAGGCGGAATGGTTTATTATAATTAAAAGAGTTT
>CADBQQ010000093.1 GCA_902796825.1 uncultured bacterium | reverse complement strand
TTACGCCCGAAGAGATTCGAACTCCCGACCTTTTGGTTCGTAGCCAAACGCTCTATCCAGCTGAGCTACGGGCGCATATTTGATTCAATTTTACTTTTGTGATAACGACTCCGCTCGGTCAACCTGCTTGTCTTGCTATTCGCAAGCCAACACTGTTGACCTCGACTCCACCTCGCGGGTTATACCCGCTCGGCTTGTCTCACTGCTCGCCGCAGGGCAGCTGAGCTACGGGCGCTTAACTTATTCAATCTACTTCTACACTCTATACAAAACAAACTTATTTTTCAAGTACATTTTTTTCTTTTGTGTATTTCTTTATATTTGTAAATACATACGGATATATTATTGTCGGAAATAAACCCAGTAAAATCATTATTACAAAGACAATTTTTATATCTAATGAACTTGCCCATACATATTCAAATACATACTTAAAAAGAAATAATAATATTAAAATTCCGGTCAAAACTCTTGTGATTTTCCCTGATAAGCTGCCAGCTGAAGCATCAAACGGCAAAAATCTTCTGCATAAAAACAATCCGTTCAAAACTCCTAAAGCGTATCCGTAGCATGCAATTGTTGTATGCAGTGCATTTGTTGGGTTTACTAACAATTCTCCGTTTACATAATCCAACGGATATTGGTGAAAATAACATAAATAAGCCAGTATTAATGCTGCGATTATGTCTGTTGCTATGGCTAAGCACAAATACCTGTTTTTGTTATTTTCTGCCCAATCTATAACCGGGACTAATGCAAAAACTATAATAAGCCCTATTGAAAAACCTCCAATTATATCTTGAGGTGTGTGAACACCAAGCCACATTCTTGAGAACCCGACAAGTAATACCAATGTTATCAATAAAATAACTGCCCACAAATTTTTCCTTACTACATAAGCTAATGCTCCTAATGTTGAAGATGAGCACGCAGAATGTCCGCTGGGAAATGAGTAACTTCTGGCATGGTTGATTGCTGCTTCAAAAGGATTTATTTTGTCAGACAAAACCCAAGGTCTATATACACATGCCAATAATTTAAATAAATGGGCAAATATGACATTAAACCCCGAAACAGCAAATATATACATACCGTTTTTAGAATTTATAGCCCAATATACTGTTGAGCAAATGATTGTTGGCAGTAAATATTCTCCAAACACTGTAATATTCATAAATATCGGATTTAATACGCTTCCATATTGTAATCGCAAATTTTGTAATGATAAAAGAAAATCTATTTGCGGTTTTAGCCAACTCGCATCCGATAAAATTTCAAACATGCTTTCTCTCCCCAAATGGTCTATTTTCGCGTTCTTGACTGAAAAATTATATTAAGTTATAAAATAATTATACACAAAACGGAGATAAATATGACTTGCTTGCAAACAACAATTTTAGAAAAAATTAATTCCCCCGAAGATGTAAAGAAACTTTCGATTGAAGAAATGAATATACTCGCATGTGAAATTAGAAAAGGTATTTTGAATAGAGTTAATCAAATCGGTGGTCATCTTGGTCCTGGTTTGGGAATGGTTGAGGCGACAATCGCACTTCATTATGTATTTAATTCTCCTGTAGATAAGTTTGTTTTTGATGTTTCGCACCAATGTTATCCTCATAAAATGATTACAGGCAGGAAAGAAGGGTTTACAGAACCGACGGAACATCCTGAAATCTCAGGATATTTCAATTATAAAGAAAGCCCGCATGATCCGTTTATGATAGGTCATACTTCGACCTCTGTGAGTCTTGCAACAGGGCTGGCAAAAGCAAGAGATTTGAAAGGTGAGAAATATAACGTTATTGCGTTAATTGGGGATGGTTCACTTAGTGGTGGAGAAGCTTTTGAGGGCTTAAACAATGCCTCTGTTCTCGGTACGAATTTTATTTGTATAGTAAATGACAATGAAATGTCTATAGCTGAAAATCAGGGCGGGTTGTATAAAAATTTGCAAGAACTCCGTGAAACTAAAGGGCAAGCTGTAAATAATTTCTTCAAAACTTTTGGTTTTGATTATATTTATGTTGAAAACGGAAACGATATTCAAGATTTAATTGAAGCTTTTAATAAAGTCAAAGACATTGACCATCCTGTAGTTGTTCATATTCATACTCTAAAAGGTAAAGGTTATGAGCCGGCGGTAACTGATAAAGAGTCAGGCCACTGGGCTTTAGCGGGCTTTATGGATAAAAAAGAAAACAACATTTCAGAGGTTCCTGAATGTTATGAAACGCTAACAAATAATTATTTAATTGAAAAAACGAAACAGGATAAAGATGTTATTGCTATCACATCCGCAACTCCGGGTGTATTCTGGTGGAATAAAGATTTCCGTGCGAAATTAGGAAAACAATATACGGATGTAGGTATTGCAGAAGAACATGCAGTTGCTTATGCTTCAGGACTTGCCAAAAACGGTGCAAAACCTGTTTATGCTGTTATGACATCATTTGTTCAAAGAACGTATGACCAATTGTCACAGGATTTGGCATTGAATAATTCTCCTGCAACAATTCTTGTTTATTGGGGCGGAATTTCAAGTGCGGATGCGACTCATTTAGGTTTATACGATATTTCGATGATTTCAAATATCCCGAATATTGTATATCTTGCTCCGACTTGCAAAGAAGAATATTTAAAAATGTTGGATTGGTCTGTTGAACAGACTCAATACCCTGTTGCAATTCGTATTCCTACCGCAAATTATGTGTCAACAGGAGTTGAGGATAACACTGATTATTCTGATTTAAATAAGTATAAAATGACCGAAAAAGGTGCAGATGTGGCGATTGTTGGCTTAGGTGATTATTATTGGCTAGGTAAAGAAGTTAAAGACGAATTATTAAATTCCGGAATTAACGCAACTTTAATCAATCCGAGATTTATAACAGGCTTGGACAAGGATATGCTAAATTCTTTAAAAGCCGAACACAAATTAGCAATCACATTGGAAAACGGTATTTTAAACGGTGGTTTTGGTGAAAAAATAGCAAGCTTTTACGGAAATTCAGATGTTAAAGTTTTGAATTACGGTGCTTATAAAGAATTTAATGACCGCGTTTCTATGGATGAACTTATGACAAGATATCGTTTGAAAAAAGAATTGATTATTGAAGACATAAAAAATTGTTTGTGATAAAATAATTTTATGGTTAGAGATAGTGTTATAAATGTATGTTTAGCTTGCGATGATAATTATGCAAAATATGCAGGGGTTGTCATCGCATCTATTCTTTCTAATGCGGATAATTTGGATGAATTAAGTTTTTATATTTTGGACGGAGGGATTACTGAGGAGAATAAAGAAAATATCCTCAAATTGAAATCGATTAAGAATTGCGACATTACATTTGTCAATATTGACAGAGAAATGTTCAAAGATTATGAAAATATTAAAACTCACAAGTACATTACAATTGCAGCCTGCTACAGGCTTAAGATTGCGAGTTTGCTTCCAAATGTCGATAAAATAATATATTTTGATTGTGATACAGTTGTTAATACCGGTTTAAGCGGTTTATTCAGTGTTAATCTCGATAATTGTTTAATTGCAGGTGTTTCTGATATAAAGAAAAAAGAGGTTATAAAGAATCCTTATTATGTAAACTCCGGAATGCTTATAATGAATCTTAATGAAATTCGTCAGACTAAGACAGAAGAACAATTTTTGGAGTATGTAAAATCAAATGCAAATACAATAACTAAAGGCGATCAGGAAATTATAAATGAGGTTTGCAAGGGAAAAATAAAACTGGTAGATAGCAGTTGGAATGTTCAAGTAAGCAATTTTACAAACCGCTCATCATATATAATAAATCCTAAGGTTATTCATTATGTATCTTCAAACAAACCGTGGAAATTTGGTTCATACAGTTATTTTAAAAATTATTGGTTTAAGTATTTACAGCTGACTCCGTGGGCAATTTCGGAGGAGGAAAAAGATTACTGGTATAGAAAAAATCAAACAGCATCTATAATTGCATATTTGAAATACAGACCTTTGTTTTTCTTAAGACCTAGATTTTATAAAGCACTATATTGTACATATTTAAAACAAATAATTAACAGTTTGTTATATATAAAATCCTACAAAGAAACTCATTATTTAATTAATTTATTTGGTATAAAAATAAAATTATCTAAACCTGAATATTTTTTTAAAAGAAGGAAAAATCCGTATTACTATTATAAAAAACACCAATTAGATATAACAAAATTGCCGCAAGCAACAGGGCAAATCAGAAATATTCAACTTGCAAATCTTGCAATATTAAGAGAGCTTGATTACGTATGCAAACAAAACGGGATTAAATATTGGCTTGATTTTGGGACTTTGTTAGGCGCAGTAAGGCATAAAGGATATATCCCATGGGATGATGATATTGATGTCGGAATGTTGAGAGATGATTATAACAAAATCATACATGCTTTTAACACGACTACAAGAAATTCTGATTTATATGCGCAAAAATATATGGATGATACAAACAATGTTCTAATAAAAATTAAACATAAACATTGCAAACACATATTTGTAGATATTTTCCCATACGATTATTGCGCAAAAATAAATGATGAAAATGAAAAATTGAATATTACACAAAAAATCAAACAATCTCGTAAACAAATAGCAAATTCCGAAACAAAAATTTCTATAGATGAATTACTGGCAAAATGTGAAGATATAAAACAACAAATACTAAATCCTCCACATGGGGAATCGGATTTGGTATACGGATTGGAATACAATCATCATTGGAAAAATTGGATTCATTCATATTATAATATTTTTCCGCTAAAAGATATTGAATTTGAAGGGGAAATATTCCCTGCAATGAATAAGCCTTGTGCGTATTTAAAAGATGTTTATACTGATTACATGTCATATCCTAAAAAAATTAGTATGGGACATTCAATGTATGTAAAATTATCAGAAGATGAAGCAATAATAATTTCAAAACTTGCAAATGCAAAAGAAAATCTTAATAAAAAAACAGTTTTGACATACGGGACATTTGATGTACTACACTATGGACACATTAATCTTTTAAAACGTGCAAAAGAATTAGGAGATTATTTGATAGTTGCACTTTCAACAGATGAATTTAACAAGCTTAAGCATAAAGAATCTTACTATACATACGAACAAAGAAAAATGATACTTGAAGCATGCCGGTATGTAGATGAAATTATACCTGAAAATAATTGGGAACAAAAGATTTCTGATGTGCAGAAATATAATGTAGACACATTTGTGATGGGTGATGATTGGAAAGGTAAATTTGATTATTTAAAGGAATATTGTAATGTTGTTTATCTGCCAAGAACTCCAAATGTCTCAAGTACAGAAACAAAAGAATATATAAATAAAAATCTTAATGCATTACCTTATCATACTCCAAAAGTCAGCGTTGTGATTCCTGTTTATAATGTTGGCAAGTTTCTAACAAGATGTTTAGACTCAATTGTAAAACAAACTCTAAAAGATATTGAAATTATTTGTGTAAATGACGGTTCGACAGATAATTCTTTAGATATTTTGAATAAATATGCTAAAAAAGATAAACGAATAAAAGTTATCAGTCAAAAAAACAAAGGGATATCAGCTGCAAGAAATACAGGATTATCACATAGTGCAGGAGAATATGTATCTTTTATTGATTCTGATGATTGGGTATCACTAAATTTTCTTGAGAAATTATATGAAAGCGCAATCCAAAATGATGCTGATATAGCTTGCTCTACAATTGTCAGAAGTAAAAAACACTATAAAACCCCGCTATTGAAATATATTAATAAAATTTGCACGAATGACTTTGAAAAAAAATTAGAATTATGTGATATTCCGACGTATTGCTATGTTTGGAATAAAATATATAAAAGGCAAAGTCTGCTTGATTCAGGATTAAAATTTGAAGAAGGAAGAATATACGAAGATGTTCTTTTCACACCTTATATTCTGTTCAAAACAGAAAATATGGTAACAGTACCGGGTGCAAGATATTATTATTTCAGGCATAAAAATTCTCTTGTAAAAAAACAAAGTAAAAATGCTCAGGATGATTTTATATATGCGAATAAAAAAATGTATAAATTTTTTAAAGAACATAATATAGATGTTTCAGAGTGGGAAACAAAAACAGATAAAATTAAGTTATTTGGATTAACTATATTTAAAACTATAACTAAAAGAGACAAAAAAGAGAACGTATTGCTAAATTGTATACATTGGAGAGGTAATAATGCCTAGTAATGATTTAAATTTGATAGTAGGTGCGGGGTTTTCCGGTGCGACGATAGCAAATTTATTAGCAAATAAGGGTGAAAAAGTATTAATTATCGATAAAAAAGATCATATTGCCGGAAATTGTTATGATTATCGCGATAAAAACGGTATTATGATTCACAAGTACGGTTCTCATATTTTTCACACAAATAATGAAAAAGTTTGGAATTTTTTAAAGCAATTTACGGATTTTAATACATATATGCATAAAGTTGTCGGGATTTTAGACGGTATTGAAACTCATATCCCGTTTAATTTTAATACTTTGTATGATGTTTTTCCGTATTCACTGGCTAAAAGGCTGGAAGAAAAACTTTTAGATGTTTTTGAAATTAACACTAAAGTCCCGATATTGGAATTTCAAAAACAAGATGATGACGATTTGAAGTTTTTGGCAAATTATGTGTATGAAAAAATATTTTTACATTACACAACAAAGCAATGGGGCGTGTCTCCTAAAGATGTTGATGGAGCGGTAACAGCAAGAGTTCCTGTATATTTGAGTAAGGATAATCGTTATTTTCAGGATAAATACCAAGGCATTCCGTTAGATGGTTATACAAAAGTCGTTGAAAAAATGCTAGAGGATGAAAATATTGACATAATGCTTAATACCGATTATAAAGCTTTGAATTATAAAAATTTTAAACGTATATTCTATACCGGTTCAATTGACGAATTTTATGATTATCAATTTGGGCAATTGCCGTATAGGAGTGTTTATTTTAAATTTGAAACGTATGATAAAGAATATTATCAATCAAATGCGTGCGTAAATTATCCTTGCAATTATGATTTTACACGTATTCACGAATATAAATATTATCTTGATGACAAATCGGATAAAACCGTAATTGCAAAAGAATATTCGGAATTTTTTGAATTAGGCAAAAATGAAAGATATTATCCTATTCCAAAAGAAGAAAATACAGCATTATATAAAAAATATCTTGATAAGTCTAAGGACGATAAAAATGTTTATTTCTTAGGCAGATTAGGAGATTACAAGTATTACGATATGGATAAGGCGATTGCTCGCGCAATAGAATTGTTTGAGGAGGTTTGCAAATGATATTAGTTACAGGCGGCGCCGGATATATAGGCAGTCATTGTGTATTGGCACTTTTAGATAAGGGGCTTGAAGTTGTGATTTTTGATAACCTTTCTACAGGTCATATTGAAACCGTAGAAAAGTTGAAGCAATATGGAAATGTTCATTTTCAACAAGGCGACTTGCAAAATTTATCCGATATTCAAAGCGTATTTAAAGCTTATAGTATTGATGCGGTAATTCATTTTGCGGCGTTTTCTCAAGTCGGAGAATCCGTTATTAACCCTCAAAAATATTATTTAAATAATGTTGGCGGAACGATGAACTTGCTATCTGCAATGCTTTTATACAATGTGAATAAGATTGTATTTTCATCTACTGCTGCTACTTACGGAGAGCCTGAATATATCCCGATAGATGAAACTCACCCGCAAAATCCGATTAATCCTTACGGGCAGTCAAAATTAATGATTGAAAAAATTATGGATGATTATGATAAAGCTTACGGATTGCGTTCTGTAAGGTTAAGATATTTCAATGTGGCAGGGGCTGATAGCCAAAACCGTGTAGGCGAATGGCACGAACCTGAAACTCATTTAATTCCTAATATATTAAAATCAACATTTTCCGGCGGGAAAACATTCAAAATGTTCGGCACGGATTACAATACTAAAGATGGTACCTGCGTAAGAGATTATATTAATATTGAGGATTTGGCACAAGCACATTTACTTGCTCTTGAATATTTAAACAATGGCGGGGAAACAAATTACTTTAATCTCGGAACAAATGACGGTAACACTGTGAAAGAGGTTTTTGCAGCTTGTGAAAAAATTACTGGCAAAAATATTCCTGTAGATATTTGTCCTCGCAGAGCAGGGGACCCTGCAAGTTTGGTCGCAGATAACAACAAAGCAAAATCTACATTGAACTGGACTCCTAAAAACAGTCTTGAATATAGTATTGAAAAAGCTTATGAATGGGAAAACAAATTACAGGGAGCTTTAATTAATGCCTAATATAAAAATTTTACTTGTATCCCATAAACCATTCAAAATTCCGGAAGGAGAGTATTTTCTCCCTATACATGCCGGCAGAAGTGTTGCGATGCAGGCTTCAAAAGACGGAAAGATTGATAATGAGGATTTTAAATGGCTGATGGAGAATACTGTAGGCGATGATACAGGCGATAATATTTCTGAGAAAAATCGGTACTACTCAGAATGCAGTGCTTTGTATTGGGCTTGGAAAAATTATGACAAAATTGGTAATCCTGATTATATTGGCTTAATGCATTACAGGCGTCATTTTGTTTTTAATGAAGATTATTTTCTAAAAAAATGTAAAGATGATTGGCATAAAGCACTTGCTTATATTTCTGAAAATTTCATTAACGAGAAATATATTTCAAATATAGGCCTAAATGATGATAATATAGAACGTGCTTGTGAAAATTACGACCTTATTGTATCGAAAGATTCAAGATTTGATCTTATTAACGGTTACAATATTCGTGAAAATTATGCAAAAACAATTCCGGGTGCAGAAATAGAAGATTTTGATTTAACTATGAAAATCATACGGGAAAAATATCCTTCTTATAATACTGTCCTTGATAAATACCTCGGCGGTTATAATGCAGCGTGTTACCAGATGTTTATAATGAAAAAAGAATTGTTCTTTGAATACTGTGATTTTTTATTCGGTGTTTTGTTTGAAGTAGAAAAACAAAGAGATTTTGAATCCTATACTATAAATGGTAAACGTACATTAGGTTATCTTGCAGAGCGTATACTGTCGGCATTTGTTTGGAAAAAGCAAGAAGAAAATGCTAAAATACTGAAGCTCGGTGTGGCAGAAGTTGAATTCCCTTATAATCGCTATATTTTAAACAGAGTTCTTGAAAAAGGCTGTCCTACGTTTTATAAGTATTTATTTCTAAAATTGAAATCGGTATTTGCTAAAGGTCAACTAAAAAGACAATTGAAAGAACAATATCAGTCAACAAGAAGGCAAATTAAAAGCTTTAAAAAATTGCAGAGTTATATTAAAGAAAAAACATAATCATAATAAGAGCTTTTACCTTTAAATTGAGCAAGATTTACTGTGAGTTGTTCTTTAGAAATAAAACCCTTATTCAAGGCGATTTCTTCTATGCATGCAATTTGTTCCCCTTTGTTACGTTCTATTGCACTTACAAAGTTACTTGCTTCTAACATAGAATCCTGTGTTCCGGTGTCAAGCCATGCAAATCCGCGCCCTAATATTTCTACGTTTAATTTCCCTTGTTCAAGATAAACTTTGTTCAAATCAGTAATTTCAAGTTCTCCTCTTGCTGACGGTTTTAAGGATTTTGCGTATTCACAAACATTCTTATCATAAAAATACAAACCGGTTACTGCATAGTTTGATTTTGGTTGCTTAGGCTTTTCTTCAAGTGAAAGAACTTTTTTATTTTTGTCAAATTCTACTACACCAAATCTTTCAGGATCGTTTACGTGATAGCCAAAAACAGTCGCGCCGTTGTTGTTTTCTATTGCATTTTTCATTAATGTTGAAAAACCAAATCCGTGAAAAATGTTATCTCCCAATATTAATGCAACGTCATCTTCGCCAATAAAATCTTCTGCAATGATGAAAGCATCTGCAATTCCGCGTTGTATTTTTTGGATTTTATACTCTATATTTAGTCCGATTTGTGAACCATCACCTAAAAGTTTTTTAAAATTTAAATCACTTTCTTCATTTGTAATGATTAATATATCTTTTATCCCCGCAAGCATAAGCGTTGCTAACGGGTAATATATCATAGGTTTGTCATAAACAGGTAACAATATCTTTGAAATAGGTAGTGAAGCCGGATATAGCCTTGTTCCTTTTCCTGCTGCTAAAATTATTCCTTTCATATTATCTCTCCTAATATTTTTTATATATTCTATTTTAACATAGACAGCTAAAAAATATATTAAGAAATATAACAATAAAGGCTAATTTCTTGACAAAATAAAATTAAAATACTACCATTGTAGTATAAGAAAATCTTAATATCCTTCTTATAACTACTATATGCGTTACGGCCTCTACCCAACGGAGGTCTTTATTTTTTGTTAAAAATATTGTTTGCGATATCTAATCCGGTTTTTGTCGTTGCCAGCCCCGCTTGAGAGCTTTCTTTAAGCATTGGCGACATTAACGCTCCTGTTTGGCTCATAGCATCTACAACTTCATCTAGTGGAATTTTTGATTCAACATTCGCAACAGAAAGTTCTGCGGCAGTTATAGAATGTATTGCTAAGAATGGATTTCTTTTTACACATGGAACCTCTACCAGTCCTGCAACCGGATCGCATGTTAATCCTAAAATGTTTTTTAAAGCGAGCGCTGATGCATTAAGAATTTGCTTAACAGAGCCGCCTTGCAATTGGCAAATTGCAGCTGCACTCATTGCAGATGCTACTCCGCACTCAGCTTGGCAGCCTGCAACTGCGCCTGCTAATGCTACTTTTATTGATATAATGCGTCCGATTTCACCTGCTGTTATAAGTGCATTGATTTGTTCCGAATTGGAATAATTAAATTTTTCGCTAACAGCAAGCAGTGTTGACGGTACAATTCCGCACGAACCTGCCGTCGGGCAGGCAACTATTTTACCCATTCTGATATTTTCTTCGCTTGTAGCAAGTGCGTATTCAATGATTTTTTCAAATAAATCGCCAAACATTGAATGTTGTTTTTTGTAATATTGTTGAATTTTAAAACAATCATCTCCGCACATTCCGCTCATAGAGAGTTCTTTGCTTTTTATTCCTGAGGAAATTGCTTCTTTCATTGCGCAAAGACTTTTTTGAACGAAATTGCGAACTTCTTCTACAGAAATATCCGCTTCCTGAGCCATATTCTCTTGAGATGCTTCAAATATTGTTTTATTATTTGAAATGCAATAATTATATAATTGTTCAAATGTATCCATTATTAATTTTCCAATTTTTTCACGTAAGTAACAAAATAAACATCAGGCATGTGCAAGATTACTGTTTCAACGGCGGATTGTAAATCTCCGTCTATTTCAATAACCATAGAAGCCTTTTGACCTTTAGCGTTTCTGTCGCAATTTAGATACGCAATATTTATACCTTCTCTTTGTAAAAGGTATGTAACTTTTGATATCATGCCGGGTTTATCCTTGTATACAAGGATAAGATTGTTATATCTCCCTGTTAATTTTACAGAAAAATCGTTTATTTTTCTGATAGCGACTTCACCTGCTCCTACGGAGTCTCCTGATAAAAACATTTTCGTTTTGCCGTCGATTTCGATATCGACAGCATTTGGATGACGTTTTATATTGTCTGTATATTTGAAACTGTATTCAATATTTTTTGCCAAATCTGAATTAAAAATATCTTTTATTCTTCTATCATCTACATCTAATCCTAATATGCCTGCAAGAAGCCCTTTTTCAGTCCCGTGTCCTTTGCCGGTATGAGCATAAGAATTATATAGAGTAAATTTCACGGATTTTGGAGTTTCCTTGTATATATGCCTTGCAAGAAGTCCGAGACGAACGGCTCCTGCTGTATGAGAACTTGACGGACCAATCATAATTGGCGAAATAATATCAAATAAAGTTGTTTTTTTCATTTTATCCTGTTTTTAATTATAAAAGAGCGTATTGCTTCTTCTGTATCTGACGGAGAATTTAAAGACTCTTTGTAAAGCTTCGCATCTTTTAAATGCGAAGCTACAAAGAATTTGTTATATATTGAAAGTATTATATATATTGCAATTGAGAATAATAACGTTCCTGACATTGCAATTATTAAACTAGTTTTCACTTATTTCCTCTTTTTTAGAAGTTTTTCCTTTTTTTGAAGAACCTCTGTTTGGTCTGCGGGTTTTCTTTTTAGGTTCTTCTGTTTGGGCAGTTTGTGCAGGTGTTTCTTGAACAGCTTCGGTATTTGTAACCGCCGGTTCTTCTGTTTTCTTTGTTTTCCTTCTTCCTCTTGATGTTTTAGGTTTTTGTTCTTTAACTTCTTCTACAGGGGGTACAGGAGGTTCTTCTTGTATTTCTGCTGTGACTTCAGTTAAAGCCGGTGTTTTTTCTTGATTTTTATTTTTATCGTATTTTTTTCTTTTGCCTCGTTCTTTTTTAGAAGCATTTTCTTCAGCGTTTAATGAAGGAGTTGTTTCAATTTCTGTTTTTTGTTCTGCTTCAGTAACGTTTTCAGGCTTAGCATTTTGATTTTGCGGCTGGTTATTTTTGTTATTATATTTATTATTTTTCTTGAAAGCTCCTGACGGAAGTTTTACTTTCGCGGCTTTTGCGCGATATTCTCCCTCTGCAACAGGGGTTGCAAAGTTAAAATCTATAACGGAGCATCCACTGCCCTGACAGTGAGGGCATTTTTTAGTAAATATTTCCGCTAAAGATTGTCCTTGTCTGTGTCTTGTTAATTCTACAAGTCCCAAATCAGAAAGCTGACCTACTTGAGGTTTTGCTTTATCCGGTTCAAGTGCAATTTCTAATTCTTCAAGCATTGCAAGTTTATCGGCGCGTGTTGTCATATCGATAAAGTCTATAATAACCATACCGCCGATATTTCTCAAACGCAGCTGGCGCGCAATTTCATGAACTGCTTCAATATTTGTTTTTAAAATAGTTTCATCTTGAGTTGCGGAACTTACAAATTTACCGCTGTTAACGTCAATAACAGTCAAAGCTTCTGTTTGTTGGATAAATAAATATCCTCCGGACGGCATGTTTACTTTTACATTCAATGCGGCTTTTATTTCTTTGTGAATATCCATTGCAATTAACAACGGCTCTGTTCCTTTATACAAAGTTACTTTAATATTTTTCGCTATATGCCAGTTTTGCAGGATTGATTGAACACGATTTAGAGCAAACGGAGTATCTACAATAATTTCGTCGGTATCTTCCGTGCAGGCTTCACGAATAACCTTATATAACAAATCCTGATCACGATATATTAAATTCGGGGCATCCAGAGTTTCTGATGATGAAATAATATTATTCCATTTTTCTAAAAGAATTTCCAAATCTTCTTGAATATCTGCTTCCGATTGTCCTTCTGCTTCTGTTCTGATAATAACACCGACACCTACCGGCTTGATTAGGTTAACAATAGCTTTAAGCCTTGCGCGTTCGCGTGAATTTTCTATTTTTTTAGAAACGCTTACTCCGGGTTCATAAGGCATAAGAACTAAAAAACGTCCGGGCAAGCTTATTTCTGTTGTAATTCTTGGGCCCTTGTGTCCTGTAGGTTCTTTAACTACCTGAACAACAAGTTTTTGTTTTGGAGAAAGTTTTTCTTTTAATGTACCTTTGCCCATAACGTCTTCTGCGTGTAAAAAGCCCATTTTGTCAGAACCGACATTTACAAATGCCGCATCAATACTTGGAAGAATGTTATCAACTGTTGCAAGGTATACATCCCCTAAAAGAACATCTCCTCTTTGAATAAAAAAGTCTGTAACCTTTTTATTTTCTAAAACGGCTGCAATGTTATCGCGCTCGGCAATAACAATTTTTTTCTCCACTTTTGGGTTAAAATTTTTGTTTCTGTTGTCGTTCATAAATCTTTTTCCTTTTCTTATAACTCTTTTAAAGACTCGGTCAAAAATTTCGTACGAGTGATTTCAAACAGTACATCAGGAGCTATTATATTCATAACTGCATCTGCGCGAACAGATTGAACCTCTCCGTTATTGTGACCGGCTTTCAAAACTATTAATAAACAATCATTTTCAAATCGATAAGTACCGATTGAGTTCTTAATGTTTATTTTTTGTACTAAACCTTTTTTGTTTTTCTTCTCAATTAAAATTTCATCAGAAGATAAAACCTTGTTTGTATTGTATACCAAATCTTCAAATTGGTAAAGTGATTTGTCAAATATCTTTACTTTGTATTCAGCCCAGCAAACTTCATTCTCGATTGAAGGGGCGCCTCTGTCAATTTTATTAACTGAGATTACTTCAGCTCCTTGCGGTAAAACTTTTTGTAATTCTATTTTTACAAATTCTTCATCAGAATTTTCCCATAACAAAATGTCAACAAGTTCGCATTCACTTTCGCAGAATAAAGGAAGCGCAACTCCCATAGAAATCTTCATTGTCGGATTATATCCGTAAGAAAAAGCAATATTTAAATTTGACCTTGTAACGGATTTAAAGAACGTATTTTGCCAATCTAAATGAGAAAAATATTTCAAAAGACCTTTTTTAGTAATTTTTATTCTGTATCTGAAAGCTTCTTTAACTTCGCTGTGCGATAAATTTTCAACATCTCTTTGTCCGATTGATAGTTGTTGCGCTTTATCGCAGGCTATAAAAGGTTTTGCCATTTTCTTTTGAACATTGAAATTTTGACAAACACCGCAATTTACACACGAAGTCTGGCATGTCGGAACGATATGAGGAGAATTTTCATCAACTTCATGTGCAAGTTTATACTCCTTTATCAGCCAATCTTTATTTAGTCCTGTATCTACAAAATCCCACGCCAGTGGTAAATTCAAGTCATATTGCTTTTGTGCGAGTTCTTCAAGATTAATTCCTAGCTCTTGCGCTGTTTCAAACCAAATATTTTTGTTAAAATATTCCCGCCATGAATCCAGATAACATCCTTTTTTGTACAATGCTTCAATATATTTACCTAAATTTTTGTCACCCCGTGTTAAAACTGCCTCAAGCAAAGAAAGATATCTGTCGCTGTAATTTATTTTTACTCCTTTAATGTGCGAGACTTTTTCCATTAAATAATCAATATGTGCTTTAACCTTATCAAGGCTCATCTGAGGACACCATTGAAAAGGTGTAAAAGGCTTCGGTACAAATATTGATAAAGTGCAGGTCAAATCAAGAGAATGCTTCAAATCTTTTTCTTTTTTCAAAAGCTTTGCGCGGTATTTTATTCCTCCGAGAAGATTTGCCATCTCATCCATATCTTCAAATGTTTCTGTAGGAAGCCCGCATATAAAATATAATTTAACTCTTGACCAGCCATTTTCGTATAGGGTTAAAACTGCATTCATAATCTGTTCTTGCGTAATATTTTTCTTGATAACATCTCTAAGACGCTGACTGCCTGCTTCCGGTGCGAGAGTCATTGTGGATTTTCTTACACTTTGAACAAGGTTTGCAAGTTCCAAATTAAACCCGTCAATTCTTTGGCTTGGTAGTGAAACAGATATTTTCTTTTCATTAAAATCGAGTGAAAGTTCTTTTATAACTTCATTTATATTTGCATAGTCGTTAGAAGATAGAGATAATAAAGAATATTCATCATAACCGGTATTTTTAACCAGTTCTTTTGAAATGTCGATTATTTCTTCGGCTTCTCTTTCTCTTATCGGTAAAGTTACGTGTCCCGGCTGGCAGAAACGGCACATCCTGCCGCATCCGCGTCGAATTTCCACAACAGCTCTATCCTGTACGGAAGATGAAAAAGGAATAGGGTAAGATTTCGGAGCTGTTTCAACTTTCAATTGCGCAATTCTTTTGCGAACAGTTCCTCCAACAGAAGCAGACCATCTGCCTGAATTTTCACCATCACATAAAGCTTCTATTCTTTTTTGACGTGGTAAACCTTTAGTTTGTTCTAATATTTTGCAAACTTCAACAATAGAATCCTCTCCGTCGCCTATTAGAAAAACATCTATAAATTCAGACATTGGCAAAGGGTTGAAAGAGCAAGGACCTCCCGCAATTATAATAGGGTCATTATCGGTTCTGTTTTTGTTTAAGTAAGGTATTCCTGACATTTCCAACATTTTTAATACTGTCGGGTATGCCATTTCGTACTGAAGTGAAAACCCGATTACGTCAAAGTCCTTTAGCGGTTTTTTCGATTCCAACGCATATAATGGCTTAGGTTGAAAGTCGGGTTCTGGTGCATATACCCTGTCAGCCATATAATCTTGTTCATTATTGACCTGCTCATAAAGAACACGCACTCCAAGATTTGAAATCCCTATTTCATATTTGTCAGGAAAAGCCAGAACCATTTTTATTTTGGCAGAATTAAAATCTTTATTGCAGGACAAATATTCTCCACCTACATATTGGTATGGTTTAAAACATTTATATAAACTTTCATGGTATTTTCTAAAAAAGCACATTGCTATTCTCTCAGGCTAAATCTTCAGGGAAATATTTATCTATTTCAATTATAATCCCGTCAAGCGTGTTTTCTTCAAAGGATTTCATAAATTTGAACAAATCATCATTCGGAACATCATAAGAATACAAAACAATTTCGTTATCGATTTCGCGCATTACTGTTACCATATAATGACATTTCGCACGATATTTTAATAAATTTTCTTTTCTAAATTTGTTACCGTTTGAATCTTTTTTTACTTTGACATAATTAAACCCCGCATAATATTTTATTTTATCCTTTATTTCTGAGGATAAGTGGTTTTTATTATGTTTTGAAAAAAGATTTATTACTTTTTTGTTAATTTCGTCCGACACAAAATCCCTCCTTCAATATTAAACAATACAATTGCTCAATTGTCTAAATGTTAAGAGAGTTTTTTCATGTAATCCAAAACTTTCAAAGCAACTTCTCTGCGCAAATCTTTTGGGCAAAGTCTTAAATATTCAATAGCGTGAGAGACTTTTATATTTTTATCATACCAACGTCGCATGATGTAGTTATACTGATCATCAAGACTCATTTCTTCCAGTTCAATGTCTTTCATCAAATCAATAATAAAATCCGCGCACATAACCTGAATTCCCTCAGGTTTTTTCTCTAAATCATTTATAGCTTTACTTACAGCAGCGTCTGCGTCATACCAACGTTTGAACATGTTCATGATATACCTCTTTCGTAACAAATGTTAAGAATATTAAATCAGATTTTTGTAAAAAAGTAAATTATTTTACAAAAAAATACTTTATATAAATGTAGGTAATAATATAGGTTAGGTTAGTTTTATGATTGATAACAGTGTTATGTATGGTTTACGAAACCCGTTTTTCAGTGATGATATTGGTATGACAATGGTTAATCAAATGTTTCCTATGCCTCCTGGTATCGGATTGAATACTTTACCGGGATCTGTTCCTATGCCTGCTTCTGGTATGCTTTCAAATCAGTTAGGAGCTGATACGCTGCAACTTTCAAATACCGGAAAACCTAAGAAAGATAAAGGAATATGGTCCAAAATTGCGTTAGGGGCGGCAGCTGTTGTTGGCGTTGTCGCAGGGTATAAATATGGCGGTAAAATATTAGATTTTGTGAAAAAATTTATTCCTAAAAAATAATAATTCCCTGTAATAGTAATATGAATGTGTGTAGTTATTGGCAGTGTATATTTTTATATCCTGCCTTTTTCTTTGTCTGGCATAATTCGCAAAACCTCATATATATCCATTTTTTTAGCTTTGCCGCGAATTTGGACTTCGCTGATTTTTATAACATCCGCAATAGACGATATATATGAATATGTAGAATTACTTACAAGTAAATTCGTTTTATAAACCTTATTATAACTTTCAATTCTGCTTGCGAGGTTTACGGTATCGCCAATAACCGTATATTCCATTCTTGTTTCAGTGCCAATATTACCGATAAAAACTTCTCCTGTGTTAATACCAACACCGATTTCAATTTTAGGCTTGCCTTCAAATAACCATTTTTCTCGCAAATATTCTACTTTTTTTAACATCTCATAGGCGCACATTACAGCATTTTGCGGATGATTTTCATCCTTTATCGGCTCTCCGAAAATAGCCATAACAGCGTCCCCTATGAATTTGTTAATGACTCCGTTATATTTAGTGATTATTGGCTCCATTTCTGCAAAATATTCATTCAGAATAACAGAAACTTCCTCCGCGGACATTTTTTCACTTAAAGATGTAAACCCTCTTATATCAGAAAATAATACGGTTACAACCGCTCTTTTCCCGCCAAGCTTTAAGTCATCAATATTGTTTACGACGTTTTTCATGACATCTTGAGAAAGATATTTTCCCATCGCCTGTTTTATTTTTTCTTTGTTGCGGTTTTCGGTTATGAATTTAAAAGAATATGCAAAAATTGCGGTAACAAATTGACCGATAATAGGTGTTGCATAAGTCATTAGATAACCGTTAGCTGCTGAAATCGCGACTAATATAAGGTATAATATATCTACAATAATTACAGATATCAGCCCGCGCAAAAAGGTCATTTTTAAAATAAGCATAAATGCAATTAAACTCAATAATATAAAAGAGGCAAAAGCCGCACTTACACCGGTTGGCTGTAGAAAATGCCCATTGCGGAAATTATCATAAATTGTTGCTTGTACATCTACTCCGGGATGTCTTTCACCCATCGGGGTTGCGAAAACATCCGCATTCTCACTTGATATAACATTTCCGATAAAGATTATTTTGTTTTTAAAATATTCAGGATTAATTAAACCGTTATTTAAATCATATCTATCTGGATATTTTTGAGGAGTTATACCTGATTTTAAAGCTTTATATGTATCAAGTATTCTTTTTGCAGAAATGTTGTTATGAGATAGAGTATAAGGCTCTAAATTTTTATAAAATCTGATTATAGATGTTACTGTTCCATTGTCATAGTCATAATCCGAATAAGGAATTTTTAATCCTGTTTCAGGTATGATAATATGCTTATTTGTAACGATAATTTTATTTGTATTGTGCTCGAGCAAGTATACCTTTAAAGGTAAAGAGGCAAAATACGATTTATCGATTTTTATAATATCCGGTGTCATTGTTACGAAATTAGAGCCGGAATTTAAATTCATATATACTGAGCCGTAGTTTGAAACATAATTGTTAAATTTGTCATTATGTCCGACTATTCCTGAGAATTTTGTATTTAAATTTGTATCTTCGGGTTCTACTTCAAGAGCATATTTACTTTGAGACGCTTCAGACAGTTTATCTGTCGAGTTAGCCTGCGATTGTTTAATAGGAACTAGCGCAAAAACAATATTTTTCATTTTAGAAATTTGTTGTGTAAATTGTTTTGCAGAAGCGGTATTACTATCTAATGTATCAAAATTTATATCAAAACCTATAACCTTTGGTTTTGCATACGTATAAAAATAATCCAGTAAATCTGCGTAAGTCTCGCCGTTCCATTTCGGATAGCTTTGAATAGAAGCATCATCAATTAAAATTTCGTATATATTTTCGTAATCGGCAGATTTTACCGTAGAATTTTTAATTAGTAAACGGTTAGCGTATTGTTCTGCAAACACAAGAGAACAAAACACTGTTACAAGTATAAGACACAAATATATAATTGCCGAATTAAAAAACAATAAAATTTTGTTTTTTGAAATTTTCATACACGCTCCCGTAACATTTCAATTTTATGATACAATAAATTCAAAAAAAAGGCTAATTATGAATATAAATTTAATAGACAAATTGTCTCAAAACAAGGTGCTTCCTATAATCAGAAGTACAGATGTTAATAATGTAATTGACAGTGCGCATGCTATTATTGATGGAGGATTAGATATTTTGGAGATTACTGTTGAAAATCCTCAAATTTACAAAGCTATTGAAAAATTGTCTGCGGAGGCGATAATTTGTGCCGGAGGAATTATAACATCAATTCAGGCGCAGGCTGCAATTGACAGCGGCGCGAAGATAATATCATCTCCGATATTTCAGCAAAATCTTGTGAAAGTTTCTAAGGATAAACAAGTTCCTTTAATAGCGGGTACTTCAACAGCAAATGAAGCATATTGCGCATGGAAAGCACGAATTCCGCTGGTTAAAATATATCCGGCTAAAGCTATGGGAGGAGCGGATTATATTGAAAATCTGTTACGACCAATGCCGTTTTTGAATTTAATCCCTCAAGGAGAAGTCGAGATTGAAGAAATTCCCGAGTATATAAATGCCGGTGCTCTTGCTGTAGGGATAGGAAGAAATCTAACAAAGGCTTCTTCTTATACTGAAATTGAGAAAAAAGTCAAAAGAATTGCGGAGTTGTTAAAAGATGTCAGATAAAAGATTTGATTTAATTACAATAGGTGAAAGCTTAGTTGAATTTTCAACAAATCAAAAACTATCAGATGCTGAATGCCTACACAAATATTATGGCGGAGATTCTTTGGTTGCGGCAATTGCAGCAAGAAGATTGAATTCTAATGTCGGTTTTATTACGTGTCTTGGTAATGACCCGTTCAAGAATTTTATGCTCAAACATTGGGAAAATGAAGGATTAAATACAGAGCATGTAAGAGTTACAGATACTCCAAACGGATTTTACATTGTATCGAGAACTGACGTTCATGATAAGGAATTTATGTATTACCGTAAAAAAATTGCCCCTTCAAAACTATCTATCGAAGATATTGATGAAGAATATATTAAAAGCGCCCAAATAATATACGCATCAGGTGTTACGCAGTCTCTTTCTCTGGGCGCAAGGGAAGCTGTAAAATATGCATTTAAAATCGCGCGTGAAAATGGCGTAATAACTGCTTACGACCCAAATTATTCCTCATTGATATCCACTCCGGATGATGCAAAAGAATATTTTAACGAAATTGCTCCGCTAACGGATATTTTGTTTATGAGTGCCAAATATGATACAAAAAGCATATTTGATATTGAATCACTTGAAAATATCATCAAACATCTTAGTGACATTGGTATTCAAACCGTAATAATTAAGTCAGGAGACGAAAAAGGGTATCACGTTAGTAATCAAGGTAATATTAATTTTGTGAAATTTTATACTGAAAATGTTGTTGATACAACATCATCAGGAGATGCTTTTAACGGTGCATTTTTGCATTCTGTTGCTAACGGTTACAGTATTTATGAATCTGCAAAAATAGCTTCAATTGATGCAGGGCTTCAGGCTCAGGGAATTGGTGCTATTAAATCTGTTCCTTTCCATGATGAGGTTTTTAAAATTTTTAATACAGAGGATTTTTAATGGCAAAACGATTTGTTTTATCAGGATATTTCGGGTTTAAAAATTTTGGAGATGAAGAAATTCTATCAGTGCTTGTAAATAAGTTACAAAACGATAGAAATACTATCTCAATAATATCCTCTGATACGGAGTATACAAAAAGTAAATTCCGGCATGTAAACAGTTTTTATACCTTTGATATATTGAATATCTTGTGCTTAATCAGAAAATCAGATGTGCTGGTTTCAGGCGGCGGAAGCTTGTTACAAGATGTCACAAGCTTTAAAAGTCTTGTTTATTACTTGTTTATAATTTTTATCGCGCTTTGTTTTAGAAAAAAAGTTATTATTTTTGCACAAGGAATAGGTCCAATTAATAATATTCTTGGCAGATTCTTGACAAAATCAATACTTAAACATTGTTTTTATATAAGTGTGAGAGATAATAAAAGTCAGGAATTACTCAGTAATTGGGGGATAAAAGCAGATCTGCTTTGCGACCCGATTTTTTGTATTAAAATGCCTATTTTAGAAAAAACTAAGACAGTTGCAATTCAATTGAGAAACTTCCGCTCAATGAACGAGGAGTTTATAAATAAGTTGGCAGCTAAAGTTTGTGAAAATTTTTCTGATTACGAAATAGAAATACTGCCATTTCAAAACAGTATTGATTTAGAAGTATGCAAAAACTTTGAAAAAGCCATTAAATCTTTGAATGCAAATATGAAAGTAACACTTTTTGATAATTTAGATAATAAAGAAATCATAAATAGGCTTGCAAAATCGCAATATTTAATCGGAATGAGATTTCATTCTATAATTGCAGGACTTCTTGCAAAATGTAAAGTCTTATCTATAAATTACGATATAAAAGTCGAAAAGATATCTAAAGAATTCAATTTGCCAATGGTTGATTTAAATAAAGAATTTGGAAATTCTTTTGACAAGTTAAAAAATCTAGATGTTGAACAGACATACAGTATTGTTCAGCAAAAGCAATTTGATTGGACAGGATTTGAAAAGAGTATATAAAATTTTTAATGATTCTGAGATAAAATCAGAATGACAAAAATTTTGGCACAATAAAAAGACCCTCAAACGAGGGTCTTTTTAATACTTGCTCCAGGCCAGACTTTACAAAACGAACCGCTGAGCTAAAGCGAAGCGTGTGAGCTTGTATGCGTAGGGGCTGAAAGCCCCGAAGCTGAACTGGAAGGAAAGGATGGCCGACAAAAAAGACCCTCAAACGAGAGTCTTTTTAATATTTGCTCCAGGCCAGACTTGAACTGGCACTGGGTTATACGCCCAATTGGATTTTAAGTCCAACGCGTCTACCGATTCCGCCACTGGA
>CADBQQ010000092.1 GCA_902796825.1 uncultured bacterium | reverse complement strand
TCAATATTTTCTAACATATTTATACCCAATTAGACCTAATATGACCTAATAATATATTATTTTTATCTAATTGTCAAGATTGCTAAACCTCAAGTCATCAAACATATAATTAACAAGCCCAAGTTCCTGTTTTACTTTATAAAAATCTTTTCTGATTTTTCGTTTAAGGGATTTTTTCTGTTGTTCATGCCCTGTTAAAATGGTGTTCAAAGGCTGTTTTAATGTAATCAAATTTTTAATAATCGGAGTAAGATAAGGATATTTTTTGTTTGTAATTTTAAAAAGTTGTGCCAATTGTTCCGGAGTCAGAATCTGTATTTGTCTTTTTGAAATATCCATAATACGTTTCACTTCGAAAATACAGGTTTTATCTATATATCCTTCATTTTGAAAATATTTTATTATCTGATTTAGGAGTGTAAGAATATTTTTTATTCTGCGCTCAGAAATTTGTTTATTCTGCATAACTTTTCTGAAATTTTCTATATCAGTTACCAAGATATCTTTTAGTTTAAAGTTTCTGAAATACGGGATAATATGAGCATTTATAAAGGTTTTATATGCTTTAATGGTATTTATTTTGATATTTCTGTTTTTACAATTATCTAAAAATATTTCGCAGGCTGCAACAACTGTAATGTCTGAATTTTTACTCGGAATATTTTTACCAACAATCTTAAATTTATCTTCAGTTTTTATGGTTTCAACATATTCAAACTTATTTCCGGCAGGCTTTATGTTCTTCGAATCTTGAATAAATTTTTCAGCAGTATCTGCATCAATATCACAAAACATAACAATATCGTCGAGTGTAAAAGTTTTTAATCGTTTTGCCACCTTCAAAATTTTATCCATTTAGTATCTCCTGTGCTATATTTTCATCAATTTGCGTTAATCCGTTTGCCTGTGCAACTTTTTCAAAGGCATCAATTGTATTCACAATTTGCCTGAAGCTTTTGGCTTTGTTGTGGATTAAATGTACTGCCCCTTTTGTTATTTCAACTTCCGAGATTTCTTCTGCAATTTGCTTTATGTCAGAATATTCAAATTCGCTAAATTTGTATATTTCAGAAATTCTGTCAAACAGGTGCGTGTGCTTTTTAAGCTTGTGTTTTGCTAATTGCATTCCGACCAAAATTATCGGAACACCTGTTTTATCGTGTAAATCCCTTAAAGTTTCAAGTGCCCTGAAATCCTTTAACAAATAATCAATCTCATCAACTATTATAATCTGCGGATTTGATTTGAGTGCATTAACGCATTGCCTGAAAATATCTGCAGTATAAAATCTTGGAATTTCATCAAGCTCTTTTGCAAGCTCTTCAAGCAGCCATTTTGGACTCATTGAATTTGTTGCTCTGACATATATTGCATCATATTGTATAGATAAATAGAGTGCAGTTTTTGTTTTACCAAGTCCTGCGTTACCATAAACCAGACCAATTTTTGTGACATTCTCCGGTTTATTTCTTAGGTTATGAATCAGGTTAATAAAACCTTTAACATTTTTAGTTAAGACAAATTTAGGTTTCATAGTTTATTCCTTTCTTGGTTGCCGGCGATAAACGGGCACGCTGACGCTTCAGCCCTCTGCCGGCAATCCGCAATATCGGTTTCATATTCTTTAAACTCCTTAGATTCTTTATATGCAATTAGCCAAACCCTATCGTCATTACAAGTGCAACCGTGCTCCATAAGATATTCATATCTTTCTCTGCTTGTTTTGAATAAGGGTCTTACGGCAGGGTTATATTTTTCAGGTTTTTCATTTTTAATTTCGATTTTAGGAATATTAGGCTGAAGTAAAGGCACATCTTCAGTTTTATCCATTTCGTACTCTAAAATTTCCAAATCTTCAATATTCAGAAACTCTTTGCAAGCTTTTATTGTCTTGTTTTTAAGCTGTTTTTGCTTTTGGACTTTCTGTTTGTAATCTTCAATATCTTTAACTTCACCTGTATAATTAGCAAGCGGATGGGTTAGTGTAATTCTATCCGCTTTGCATAAAAATTTACCGGTAATTGTGTAAACATTGATGTA
>CADBQQ010000091.1 GCA_902796825.1 uncultured bacterium | reverse complement strand
TTTATGATGAATGATGATTATCTTGAAACAGCAGGAGTAATTTTTGGTAATGGTGTGACAATGCTGCTTTCTTACAAAAAAGATTGCCCGATAATCGACCCTGACAGCGTATATGGAGTGGATAAAAACACCGGTATGAGTGAAACAAGTCAATGCATTGCGGGTATTTATGATATAAACGGTAAAAAAGGTCCAAATAAATTTGGAGAAGATGTTGTAGCATTCCATGCAAACGGCTTTGGCGGAAAGGCATGTTCATTTGAGGTTGAGGATACGTGTTTTATAGGTGAACCGTTTATGCCACCACAGTTATCAAAAAACGAATGTGAGAACCTCAAAACTCAAGGAAAATTAGACAAGGATATAACGTGTTCTCCTTCTGATTACGTTTTAGGCGCAATAGCGCAGTGTAGAGGGAAATTATCGAATATTCCATCCTCTAATGATTTTAAAAAACTTGCCGAATATTTATATAATGAAAAAATCGTAACAGATGGGAAATGGCAACCTGTAACACTTAATAAAGAACACGTACCTTCTCAATTATCAAAACTATTGGATGATGGTACGGATAATTATGATTATCAGTTTTGGAGCTCTGATTTATTTTTTGACAATAACGGAGATAGAGGAACAACATATTGGCAATTTGGCAAAACTAAAGTTTATAATAGTGGTGGACGAGCAGTTGGTTCCGGCTATATTACAAGATATAATAATAAATTTGCAATTTGCATAAGCGACTAATCATGTTATACTTATCTTATGGTAAACAGAGTCAAATCAGGAACAGTAATCGGATTAAACGCTTACGAAGTATGGGTGGAAACTGACGTTGTCAATTCATTACCTGCTTTTTCCATCGTAGGTTTACCCGATACAGCCGTTAATGAAGCCCGTGACAGGGTAAAATCCGCAATAAAAAATTCCGGTTACACTTTTCCGTCCCGCAAAGTCGTGGTCAATCTCGCCCCCGCAGATCTAAAGAAAAACGGAACGGGCTTTGATTTACCTATTGCAATCGGTGTTTTGATCGAAGAAGAAATCCTAACCTCCGAACAAGTTAAAGAATACTTTTTTATCGGAGAACTTTCACTCGATGGAATTATCCGCCCGATAAACGGTATACTCCCTCTTGTTCTGGGGCTTAAAGATTCGGGCGCAAAAAATATTTTTGTTCCTATGCAAAATGTAAAAGAAGCCGCTTTAATTGACGGAATAAATATATACGGCGCAGAACACCTGACAGACGTTGTAGGACATTTTGTAGAAAACAAAATTACACCTGCAAAAATAGACATCCAAAAATATCTGAATGACGACTCCGATCAAGAATATCCTTATGACTTCAAAGATGTAAAAGGTCAGCAAAAAGCTAAAAAAGCACTAGAAATCGCCGCAGCAGGCGGGCATAATCTTCTAATGATAGGTTCTCCCGGCTCCGGTAAAACTTTAATGGCAAAATGCTTCCCGTCAATTTTACCGCCAATGACACTGCAAGAAGCATTAGAATTAACAAAAATCTACAGTATATCAGGACTGTTAAAAGAAGATAAACCATTAATGGTTCAACGTCCGTTTCGCGCAGTTCACCACACCGCCTCCGCAAACGGTATAATCGGAGGCGGAAGCAGCCCAAAACCCGGAGAAATAACTCTTGCTCATCGCGGAGCATTATTTTTAGACGAAATGGTTGAATTCCCCCGCAACGTTTTGGAAGTACTGAGACAACCTTTAGAAGATGGTGAAATAATTATATCCCGCGCCAAACACTCAGTAAAATATCCGGCGAAATTCATTTTAATAGGCGCAATGAACCCTTGCCCTTGCGGTTTTTTAGGTGACAAAGAAAAAAATTGCACTTGCACTGATTTCCAAATAAATCGTTATCTATCAAAGCTTTCCGGCCCATTATTAGACAGAATTGATTTACAAATTGATGTACCGCGACTAACACCTGAAGAATTATTAAATACAAATTCTATTGAAGAAAGCTCTGCCGTTATTAGAAAAAGAGTAATAAATGCCCGCAAAATTCAATCTGAACGCTATAAAAACGAAAATATTTTAACCAATTCAGAATTAACATCAAAACTAATTAAAAAGTATTGCAAAATCGACACAGCTTCGGAACAAATATTGAAACTTGCGGCCGTAAAATATCAACTATCAGGACGCCGCTATGACAGGATATTAAAGCTTGCCAGAACAATCGCAGATTTGGACAACAGTGAACATATAACACAAAACCACATAATGCAAGCACTTCAATACCGAATGCTTAACCTGGAAGAATATGGGAAGTAAATGCCGATAACTTATTAGAAGTGCCGTAGGCACCATTACTGCTACCAATTATTTTAATAGCCGATAATGAGACTCGAACTCATGACCTACTCATTACGAATCCGTAGCTATATAAAATTAATAAAAATCTGTAACAATATATAACACTAAAATCCTCTTATATCTTGAAATTTTATTTTTTGTGTGTTATAATATAATTACATATTGATACAAATTTTTATAGTTTATTCCGACAAAATTCCGACAATTTTTTACCACTGAAAGGCATATATAATGGCTGAAATCAAAGAACGCAAAAAGAAAAATGGCAAATCAAGTTATACAGTTTCTGTTCGTATCAAAGGCGCAGAATCTGTTAATAAAACCTTTGAAAAGAAAACTGACGCTATAGAGTGGGCGCACAAAATAGAAACAAAAATACGAGAAAATATTGATTTCCCAAAGCGCGCAGTTCAAAAAATGACGGTTGCTGATTTGATTGACAAATTCATTAGCTATGAATTGCCCAAAAGGAAGCCAAAAGCTCAGAAAGAAATGCTTCGAGCTTTAAATTGGTTTAGAAAAGAAATAGGACATTTATACCTATTAAAACTTTCAAAAAGCAATCTTGTTGAATGTCGTGATAAACTTGCCAGAAAGAAAAAAGAAGTTCCTATGGTTAACGGTGAGATAAAAATAACAGATGAAACAGTTTCTCCGGCTACGGTTAATCATTATATGGCATATATGCAGGTTGTATTTTCCTATGCTGTTGGAGAACTTGACATATTAAGCACTAACCCTATGGCAAAAGTTAAGAAACTTTCAACAAATAATAAACGTACAAGATTTTTAGAACTTGATGAAATACCGAAACTTCTTGAAACATGCCGGCAAGAGTCCTATGAGTTATTTTTATGCGTACTTATAGTATTATTAGCAGATGCGAGAAAAAGTGAAATCTTAAAATTAACATGGCAAAATGTAGATTTTGAACATAAAATGTTTTATTTCTTGGAACGTAAAAACGGGGAAGATATTGGTGTACCGATGCACGAATATTTATATGAAGAACTTTTAAATTATAAGAAACAAAGCAAAGTAAGGCATTTAAAAAATGATTATGTCTTTTCTAACGAAGACGGGAAACCAAGAGAATATTTAATCGGTAAAATGTTTCCGCGAGTTGTTAAGAAATGTGGATTAAAAGATTTTAGATTTCACGATTTACGACATACTGCTGCAAGCTGGCAAGCTATGAGCGGAGTTTCCCAACCAATAACTCAAAAGATATTAGGACATAAAACACCTGCAATGACGAACAGATATTCACATTTAAGAGACGAAGGCTTACGACCTGTTATTAATGATGTCGGTAATATTATGCTCGGCAAATGGTTGAAATAAATATTATGTTTTTATGATAGGATTATATTGTGGCAGGAATTGAATTAATACTTATCAATAATATTGGCTGGACAAAAATAGAAGGGTTTTCTTCTAAAGGTCGGCGAGATAAGGCTTGGTATGAAAATAATTTCAGCAGAGATGTATTTTTATTCAAAGAACCAAAATACTATTCAAGTACAAATTTTTTAA
>CADBQQ010000090.1 GCA_902796825.1 uncultured bacterium | reverse complement strand
GGCGGGCAAACTCACTACGTTCAGACAATGCCCGCCTTGAATATGTTTCGCTTACAATTATTGTTCACTCCGCTATTGCCGCATTTTCTTAAAAAAAGCGTGTTGGGAAGAATACCTAACTTACATTTTTTAATATTGTGTAACAATTTTTTTAATTTTTAGCAATTTTCTTCAAATAAATATTTTTATAATATATACAGAGTATATACAAGGATTGATTATGGTAAGAATTAACGGAGCGTATGGACAACCTATGGCACGCGCAATGCAGAGCCGTAGAGCAGGCGGAGCACAAGGCGGATATAATCCTTATAGTATGAATGGAAGCATTATGGGCAATCAGTTTAACGGAATGCCTTCGACTAAAGAAGCTCGCGAAATGAACTTCTGGAACAAAGTTAATGAAAAATACGCGCAACGTATGGCGCAGAAAGCGCAAAAAGACAATATTAATAGTTGTGCAAGCCAACTAACTAATAATCGAAATTTAACGGCAGAACAAGGCGCTGATGGTACCATGATATATAAAGATGCACAGGGTAATGTTGCCGGTGAGGTTAAATATAATGAACAAGGACAAATTGTTGATATAAAAATGTATAGTAATAACGGAACTATCCAGTATTCTGACTATGATGGTGACGGGGTTATAGATTATAAGAGTCCGAATGCGCCAAAATATGGAACTACTGATACTACATCGTCTAAAACTAAAAAACGTTGGTATTAAATATTCATGATTTTGAGAATATCATTTATGTCAGAAGATGATTTATGAACGTCTGCATTTGAATATTTGATAGCGTTATCAGGGTCTTTCAGGCCGTTACCTGTTAAAATGCAAACAATTTTTGACCCTGCTTTAACTTGATTTTTAACCTTAATAAGTCCTGCAACAGAAGCCGCAGATGCAGGTTCTGCAAGGACACCCTCACTTGAAGCAATAAGTTTATATGCTTTTACAATTTCTTCATCTGTAACAAAATTAATCATACCGTTACTTTCATCACGTGCAGCTTCAGCAAATTTCCAACTTGCAGGATTACCAATGCGTATTGCAGTTGCAAGTGTTTCAGGATTGAGTATACGTTCTCCTTTTACGATTGCGGCAGCGCCTTCTGCTTCAAATCCCATCATTTTTGGAAGTGCAGGAATTTTGTCTGCATTAAACCATTCTTTATAACCTTTCCAGTAAGCCGTAATATTTCCGGCATTTCCTACAGGTATAAAATGATAATCCGGAGCTTGTCCGAGTGCTTCACAGATTTCAAATGCTCCGGTTTTTTGACCTTCTATACGGTATGGGTTAACGGAGTTTACCAGTGTTATAGGGTATTTGTCCGCGATTTCGCGTACAACTTCAAGAGCTTTGTCAAAGTTTCCTTGTATAGCAATTATTTCAGCCCCGTACATCATTGCTTGAGAAAGTTTGCCAAGTGCTATGTAACCGTCAGGGATAAGAACAAATGTTTTTAGTCCTGCTTTTGCGCCATAAGCTGCGGCGGAAGCCGACGTATTACCTGTTGAAGCGCAAATTATGGCTCCTGATCCTGCTTCTTTAGCTTTCGTTACTGCCATTGTCATTCCGCGATCTTTGAAGCTTCCTGTAGGATTACAGCCCTCAAATTTTAAATAGATTTCTGCATCAATGCCGATTTTTTTTGCAAGATTATCTGCTTTAATTAATGGTGTATTACCTTCATTGAGAGTTACAACAGGTGTAGTTTCATTTACCGGTAAATATTGTCTGTATTTGTTAATCAAACCTTGATAGTACATAACTTCCTCTTTTCTTTTTGTTTGATTATAACATAAAAAGTGAATGTAAGTTATTTGTAACAAGTTGTCTATTTAAAATTGTTTATTAATTTTGTATTCCTCTATTCTTTTAAATACACGTTTAAGGTTTTTTTGCCTGAAAATTATTCTGTACGGTTTGCTGACAAAACCGACAAAATCAATACCGCGTTCGATTTTGTTAATAGATTTCTTGTCTTGATGTAAATCAAGGGCAAGCCGTTGTTTTAAAAATCTTGTCAAATCTTTGTGGATTTCATTGAGTTTATGCGGGTTTTCATCAAGTATTACAAAATCGTCTACATAGCGGCAATAATATTTACAATGCCATTTATGTTTTACATATTGGTCTAAAATATTTAAATACACATTGCTAAAGAATTGACTTGTTAAATTCCCGATAGGTAAATCTTTATTGTTTTCGGTATGCCAGAGGCTTTTGTAGTCAGGCAGCAGTTTAAATTTCCACGGGGGAGATTTTATAACGCTTTTCATTCTGCAATCATTGTAGACGACTTGTTTAATGAGTTCTAACAGCCATTTGTCCTGTACATATCGTTCGAGTTCGGCATATAGAATATCTCTGTCTATACTTACGAAAAAGTTTTTTATATCAGCTTTCATATAATAAGCTGTTTTTGAGTAGTTGTTAGTTATAGATTTTGCATATTTTATAAGTTGCTTAGAATTTATTTATGGTATACTGGACTTATGGCTATAAATAATAAAATTAAAATCGGATTAATCGGTCTTGGAACTGTCGGAAGCGGTGTTTATAAAACATTGCGTTCGTTTGATAATATTGAAGTTGTAAAGATTGCAGTTCGCAATAAAAATAAGAAACGTAACATTGAGGGTTTAGACGAAAGTATTATTACAGACAATGCTTATGATGTTGTCAATGAACCTGAAATTCAAATAGTAGCAGAGCTTATAGGTGGTACGGAACCTGCGTTTGACCTTATAAAAACCGCAATAAAAAACGGAAAACATATTGTTACTGCAAATAAAGAATTACTTGCAAAACATGGTGAAGAACTTTTTAATTTTGCGGAAGCAAATAATAAAGTTGTGTTGTATGAAGCTGCAATCGCCGGCGGAATTCCTTTGATAATGCCGATTAAAACGATTTTAGCAGGTAATAAAATCAGTAAAATAAAAGCGATTTTGAATGGAACAACAAACTATATTCTTACAAAAATGGATTTACAAGGGGCTTCTTATGAAGATGTTTTGAAAGAAGCTCAGGAACTTGGTTATGCTGAAACCGATCCGACAGGTGATGTTGAAGGGTTTGACGCTGCTTATAAGATTACGACTCTTGCTACGATTGCATTTGGTAAAAGGATTAAGTTTGAGAACGTTTATCGTGAGGGAATTACAAAAATTCGTCCTGAAGATATGAAAGCTGCGCGCGAAATGGGTTATAAAATAAAACTTATAGCTTCTGCGGAGCTTGATGAAGCCGGCAGAGCTGATGTTAGGGTTCATCCTATGCTTGTTCCTGTTACAAAGACTCTTGCTCATATTGATTATGTTACAAATGCAGTCACTTTGACAGGGCATCCTGTGGGAGAAGTTACTCTCTCCGGTCCCGGAGCAGGAGAATTCCCGACAGCCAGTTCTGTAGTTGGCGATATTCTTGCAATTGTTTCTGAGCTTGGCAAAACTAATTATCTTCTTCCGATGATGAGATGTAATCACCACGAAAATGCACAGCCTATTCCAATTTCAGATACGAAAAACAAGTATTATCTTTCAATTTGTGTTAAGAATTCTGTTGGCGTAATCGGTCGAATAGGAAAGGCCTGCGAAGATAATAATATCAGCCTTGCAAGTATAGTGCAAAAAGGAATTTCTTGTGATGATTGTGCTGAAATCTCAGTTATTACAGAGATTTGTCACGAAAACGATATGCAAAAAGTTGTTGAAATACTAAATAATGATAGTTCAATAATGAAAGTGAACAGTTTAATAAGAGTGCAAGTTTAAACAATAATTTTGGCATTCTTAACAAATATTTACCCCTGCTTGCAAAATATGATTTTTACGTTATTATATGTATACATTGTTCAAAAAACTAGCTAGAAAAGGAAAATAGATTATGGCAAAACATTGTGAAATATGCGGAAAAGAACCGCTTAAAGCAGCAAAGAGATCTTTCTCTAATAAACAACATGTACACACTCAAGAACCTAACTTGCAATCAGTTAAAGCTATTGTTAACGGTTCAACAAAAAGAATTAAAGTTTGTACTTCTTGCTTAAAAGCAGGTAAAGTTCAAAAAGCTGTTTAATTATTTATACAATCGATTATATAAAAGCCCTCTTTTTAAGAGGGCTTTTTGCTTCTTTATTGCTCCTTGTACTTACCACAAAATCACAATTTTTGATTTACATTTCTTCATGTTTAGTAAAAAATAATTGTCTATTTCCGGTAACTGTAATAGAATGTTTTCGGAGATGTTTTTTAAAGGGATAAGTGAAGTATGGTAACGAAAATGGATGAGAGAACTCTAACACCTCAAGAGGTTAGAAATATTTTGAAAACTGACAATAAAGAAATTGTTGAGCTTTGCAAAAAAGCCTCTATTAGGCCGCGTAAAAACGAAAAGGGACATACATATTTTTCTTATGATGAAGTTAGAAATTTGAGAAAAGTTCAGGCAAGAGTTAACGGAGAAACTTCAACAGAGGTAGTTAAGGCGCCTGTTGCAGTGAGTGTTTCTTCTGTTTCAGAAAGCAACAATGCTGCTGTTAGAAGTATTCTTACATCATTAGAAAATCTTGAAACAAAATTAAGCGATAAAATTGCTAAAGTTATTGACGAAAAACTTGAAGGAATGGATGATGTTGTCGTTGAGCTTATCCGTTGCAAAACTGACAACGAAACATTAAAACAAAAAATTGTGGACTTGAACAAAGAAGTTTACCAGTTGAAAAATGAATTAAACAGCTATAAATCGGTAGGCTTAGGCTTCTATAAGAAAAAAGAAGTATATATCTGGGAGTAATTGTAATGGCAAAAGAAGCGGTAGCAGCGCCTAATATTAGTGAAGAACGTAATAAGGCTTTAAAATTAGCTATTGAAAAAATAGAAAAAGATTTTGGTAAAGGTTCAATAATGAAGCTTGGTGACAAATCTACGGTAAGCGTAGATGCAATTCCTACTGGGGCTTTGTCACTTGATATTGCGTTGGGTATAGGTGGTGTTCCGCGCGGTCGTATTATCGAAGTTTACGGTCCTGAAAGTTCCGGTAAAACTACGCTTGCACAGCACATTGTTGCAGAATGCCAGAAAAAAGGCGGAATAGCAGCCTATGTTGATGCTGAACATGCTCTTGACCCTGAATATGCCAGAAATTTGGGCGTAGATGTTGATAATTTACTTATTTCACAACCTGATACAGGAGAACAAGCTCTTGATATTACTGAAGAACTTGTTCGCTCCGGCGCGGTAGATATTGTTGTAGTAGACTCTGTAGCAGCTCTTGTTCCAAAAGCTGAAATTGAAGGTTCAATGGAAGATCAGCAAATGGGCTTGCAAGCACGTTTGATGTCTAAAGCTTTAAGAAAACTAACAGGTATTATCGGTAAAACGAATACAACAGTTATTTTCATTAACCAATTGAGAATGAAAATAGGTGTGATGTACGGCAATCCTGAAACAACAACTGGCGGTAATGCCTTGAAATATTATGCTTCTGTTCGTATGGAGATTAAACGTACAGAAACTCTTAAAAGTGATGATGGTGAAATTGGTATACACGTCCGTGTTAGGGTTTTGAAAAATAAAGTTGCACCTCCATTTAGAGCGGCAGAATTTGATATTATTTTTGGTAAAGGTATTTCAAAAGTCGGGAATATTCTTGATGTTGCAGTTAATTTCGATATCGTTAAAAAAGCCGGCGCATGGTTTAGTTATAATGATGAAAAACTTGGACAAGGCAGAGAAAAAGCAAAAGAATTTCTTGAACAAAATCCTGAATTGCTCGCCGAAGTTGAAAAACTTGTTCGTGAAAAACTTGCAGAACAATAAGAGTTTAAATTTGAAAAATACTATTTTTATTTTAATTTAGTTTCTAAAAGTTTAATTATTTCATTGTAGCGAGGCTGATTATTTGTATACCACAAGCCGATTAAGGCTTCAAATGCAGTTGCCTGACGGTATTCTGTCTGGATGTGTTTTCTGCCCACCGGTATTGGTAAATTACGCGCGCGGCGCGCAATTTCCTGTTCTTCTTCGGTTAAATATTTTTCAAGAAAATGCAGTAATTCACTTTGAAAATGTGTTTTTACAAGATTTGTTGTAAGTTGGTGAAGTTTCTTGGCATTGTTTGTTAAAAAAATTGTTTTCTTACGAATAAACAATTCCCATACTGCATCCCCCAAATAGGCATAATTTCTCAAATTTATTTCATCCATAAGTTGATTTTACTACAAATATATCGGGTATTTAATATAATAAGGCGAAAATGAGAAGAACTGTTTTTATATTCTTATTTTTATTATTTTTTATTCCTGCAATTCATTCACAGGAGCTTTTGCAGCCTGTACCGATTGAAGAAACTATTTTCAATGCATTGAATTTATCTGAAGAACAAACGGACTGTCTTGAACAGTTTCTCTGCCGGAATATAAGTGAAAAAGAGTTTAAAAAATCTCTAACACGTCAACAGCGTTCAAAATATTCTATGATAAAAAAAATAATGCGGCTTGAGTGTAAAAAGAATAAGTATAAAAAAAATTATTATGCCAAGAATCCTCAAATGCAACAATTTGGTGATGAATGTATTATTCAAAAATATAAAAATGCTGTAAATAAATGATGATTTTTTCTGAAAAAAGATTATAATCATAATATGAAAAAGTTTGTACTTTTGAGTTTATTATCTGTGCTGCTGTTAATTTTAAACAGCCCAATTTGTATTGCTAAAAGTACAGCATCTTCCGCTAAAGGATATGTCGGAATTTTGCCGGATTTGACCCGCAAATTTACTCCTAAAGAAAACAGCAAACCGTCTGTTAAATCTACACCGGCTCAAGATTTTAATTCTGAAAATGCATTAAAACCTGTTCCGCAAGAAGACCCTACATTTGTTAATATTATTCTCAAACCGGATAAAATTTCAAAATATACAATTGATTTAAATGAATTTATTCCAATATTAGAGAATATTTATGACATTATTGACGAAGATAAAAATGTACAAATATTCAATGCAAAAGTTTATTATTTTAATAAAAGTGCGGATTATTTTAAAGACAAATATTCTGACAAGCCGGAAAGTAATTATATTACATACAAAAAACTTATGGAACTAAATACTCACGCTCGTTCGGTTGCCCTTTTGCGCTCGGAAGCTTTGAAGTATAATCCTTACCTTGCCTATCACAATGAGGGTTATGTGTATAATCCTAATAATATAAAACAGCAATTAGACTATCTGAAAAACGAAATTCAGCAAACAATTTTAATGATTAGGGAAAACAGGTAAAATATTTGCGTAAATCATTTTTTTAGATTAAAATTTACTTATGCTGAATAAGTTTATTAAATTTTGCAAAGATAAATACAACAATACAACAATTCTTGATAAGTACCTGTCAAAACAGGTGATTGAAATGTTTTTGATGGGTGTTGTTGTGTTTACGACTATTTTATTTGCATCTGATACATTTATAACACTTGTTAAGCAGATATCAAAATTCGGTATACCGTTTAAAGTTGCTTTTATAATGATTTTATTAAACCTTCCGTCTGTTATTGTTTTAACAATACCAATGGGTGTTTTACTTTCAACAGTTATGACGCTGAATCGTTTGAGTTTGGCTTCTGAAATCTCTGTTATGCGTGCTTGCGGGATAGGGTTAAATCGAATAGCAAAGCCGATTTTTATCTTTGCAGTAATAATGTCTTTATCAAGTTTTGTCATTAATGAAAGTATTGTACCTGTCATGTTACAGCAATCGAAAAAACTTGCATTGTGGGCATTAGAGCAAAAAAATGTTCCTAACGGAAAAGAAAATTATGTATTTAAAGAGTTGAACGATAACGGCTCATTAAAAAGGCTTTTTTATGTAGGTTATGCAAAACAAAATACTCTTTATAACGTAACGGTTTTGGATAATTCTAAAGAGGACACATTGCAGATATTACAAGCTCGCGAGGGACACACTTCGCCTGAGGGTTGGAAGTTTGAAAAAGGTGCTGCTTATACAATCGGTGATGATGGCGATGTTTTAAATACTACTTTGTTTGATACATCAACGGTGAAATTTGGTCTTGATTTGTCAAAAGAAGTAAACAAAAATATGGCAAAAGAAATGAATTTTTATACTCTTTTAAAATATCTTGTATCAAGTGATATTACGGATAAAAACCGCAGGACATATACAATAGAATTATTTGATAAAATAGCATTGCCAATAACTACAATAGTATTTGTACTTGTGGGTGTGCCTCTGGCAATTACTCCGCCGAGAGTCCGTTATAACAGGGGATTTTTATTCAGTATTTTAATAATTTTTGCTTATTATGTTGTTCGTGCGCTGTCTATATCGTTTGGCGAAGCAGGCTCTATTAATGCTTTTCTTGCGGCATGGCTTCCGAATATTGTACTTACGATTTGGGGTACATGGCTTTATTACAAAAAAGTCTATACTATTGAATAACTTTATTCTAAATTGAAGAAATTTTTAGCAAGTTCGATTTCTTCTTCTAAAGTCATTTTAGGATTTTTAAGTTTTTCTTTTAAAATGATGTCAAAACATTTTTTATATTTTGCGGACGGCTTTATTCCGAGTTTTTTCAAATCTTCTCCTTTGAGGTTTATATGAATATTGCGCAAATTATCTAAATAATTGCGGACAATTTCTTCATTTAAGTATGCATACATCAAGATGGATTCTATACGTACACTTTCAAAATTTTTATAGATTTCATAATCAGAATTAAAATTTTTTTTGCAAAGAATTCTATAATCATCAATAATTTTTTGTTCAATTTTGGTCAGCGGAAGATTTGTAACATCCGGCAAAAGCCCGACATAAATAATCCATATATTTTCCGGATTATACTTGTTTATAAGTTTTTCAATATTTAATTTATCCGGTATTTCGTATTCTTTTGGAGTAACAAGTTTATAAATCCCTTGATTTATGAATTGCTCAAATGCTTTTTGAGAATTTAAATTAAAAGTTTCTTCCAATTCTTTTTTCAAACGCTTATATGACATATCATAGTTTATGTTTGCAAGATATTCTTCTTGAAGCTGTTTCGTATGTTCTTCAAGTGTAAAATCAAAACGTATTGCAAATTTTAACGCACGGACTATACGTGTCGGATCATCGATAAAACTTTTGTCGTGTAATACGCGTAATTTACGAGCTTTCAAATCCTCCAGACCGCCTGTATAATCTACAATCTCACCGTTAAGCGTAGATTTTGCCATAGCATTTATTGTAAAATCTCTGCGCAAAACATCATCTTTTAACGAACAGCCTATATCAAAAATTTCAGGTAAATGACCTTTACGCGGGTAAGTTTCATTTCTTGTTGAAGCAATATCTATTTCTTTTCCATCCAGTTTAATTCGTACTGTTCCAAAAGGTGCGTTAATACGAATAATTTCTGCACCATCAATATTTTTAGCAAAGTTAATAGCGTTTCCTACGTAGGTCAGGTCTATATCAAAACTTTTTTTATCAAGAAGTTCATCTCTTACAACTCCGCCAATGAAATATAAATTTTTATCCTTTAAACCGAATATAGGGTTGTTCCCTCCCTTTTGAGGGAGGGTTAGGGTGGGTGCTAATTGATTAATTTCAAAAACTTCTTGCAATTTTGTATAGACTCCTTCAATGTTATTGTTAATATCATTATTCCAAAATCTTATTACTTTATAACCAAGATTTTCAAAAAAATCCGTTCTTTTTTTATCTTTTTCAATGTTTTTTTCTAAATTGTGCTGTCCGCCATCAATTTCAATAATAATTTTTCTATCTCTGCAAACAAAATCTACAATATACTCGCCAATAACATATTGTCGTAAAAATTTATAATTATAAAATTGTTTATTATTTATAATTGACCATAATTTATTTTCTTCTTTTGTCATATTTTTTCTTAAATATCGCGCATTTAAGGTTAATTTATTCATTGGCACCCACCTAAATCCTCCCTCGTAAGGGAGGACTTTAATTTTTATCCTTTAAACCGATGATGTTCATAAGTTGATTTTAGCCTAAAATAGTGTAAAATGGAAGAATATATTAAGGGGAATACATGTTACAGGAAGCAACAAAAGCATTAAATTCGGCATTTAATAACAGTTTTATAAAAAAATTAAGTCAATATCTGCACGATTGCGTTAGAGAAGAAGTTAAAAGTTCAACTTTTCGTAACCTTAAAGGTGATAAAGATAACAAATGGATTTTCTTAAAAGAAAAAGAAACTCTTTTAACTGAGGGTTTGGATTATTTGAAACTTGATGGCTCAAATCCTAATTTGACGGAATTAATGCTTCAAAGTGATTTGAACTCTAAAGACAAATATCTTATTTACGGTTATATGTTTCTTGTCGGCAGAAATGGGAAATCTAAGCGGCATAATGAATTTTTGACCCCGCTTTTATATGTTCCATGCAAACTTGAACGAAATGGAGTAAATATAAATTGTATAAGGCAGGACGATATTCTTTCTCTTAATACCGGAGCATTAGCTTCTTTGTTAAAGAAAAGTGATGACGATGATGAAGTGGATTCATTTTTAGAAGGTATTCTTGATGTAGTGCCGGATTTGCCGATTACGCAGGAAAAAATGGATATTTTCCTTACGACGTTAAAATCTTTAATTCCGGATGTTGAAATTATGTCTGACAATTCGGAAGATGCGGATGAAGATAACGTTTCACGTGATGAAACTACCGGTCATGATTATTCTGATACGAGGATTACAGGAGAAAATCTCGATGAAATTATTGAAGATGAAATTCAGGAACAAAAACAAAAATATTCTCAAGAATTAAAAAAACTTTCTGTGACATATCAAAGCGCAATTATTTTGACCAAGCGTCCTTCTGTTACGGCAGGAGTTTTGCATGAACTTATACAGATTTCGGAAAAGCCAAGCGGGGTTTTCCGCGAAACAACTTTGAGTGTTATTAATGACGAATACAATCAAGCTGCGGAAAAAACTTTTAAAACAGACGAAAGCGAATTTTATCCTATCACACCGCTTTCACTGAGTGATTCGCAGGAAAAAGTTGTCCGCAATGTAGAAAACAGTAAGCTCATTGCAGTACAAGGACCTCCCGGAACAGGTAAATCCCAAACCATTGTTAACCTTGTTGCACATTTGATTGCGAATGGTAAAACCGTTCTCGTTGCTTCAAGAATGGATAAAGCTGTTGATGTTGTTGCAGACAGGCTTAATGATTTAGGCGCACCGTATCTTGCATTGCGCGCAGGCAGACTTAACTATCAAAGACAATTGAGCGCTAAGCTTCAAGATTTAACTAATGGAAAAGTTAATCTCGATGAAGATGTTGAGGATTATATTTTCGCTGACGCTGATGATATGAAACAGCATCTTGATATCTTGCGAGAGACAGAAAAAAAATGCGAAAATATTATAAAACTCGAAAGATCATGGCATGATTTGCGTGCTGAAATAAAAGAGCATGCTTCAACAATCGGTGAAATGCAGTATATAAAACGTCCGTTAAAAAAATCCGAAATTGACAATATAAATGATGTTATTAAAACATTAAATTCTAATTTAGAAAAATCAGGATTTTTTACGGCTTTTGCAAATATGGCATCTTTAAGACAGCTTAAAAAAATCCTTGATATAAAAGATTTTGAAGTGGGGCTTGAAAATCTTGACCGATTAAAAGTTGAATTGGATTTCATTACAGAAAAATGGAAGTTACGTAAGATTGAAGCTGATATTCAAAAAATCGGCAATCTCCATGTTATGATGGAACAAGTTCGTCAAATGAAGAAGAAGCAAAAAACACTTGCGACAAATATCTTAAAAAGTACACGTAGAGAGGCCCTAAAAGCATTGTTGCATGATGCTAAAAAAGTACGCAGAATAAAAGTTCATGCTAAAGCGCTTGTTAGTACACGCAGAAAGAATACCGAAAATATTATGGAAACAGAGGATTTTCGCCCGTTACTTGAGGCTTTTCCTTGCTGGTGTGTAACTACTTATGCCGTATCGGATTCAATTCCTTTAAAACCCGGCATGTTTGACGTTGCAATCATTGATGAAGCTTCTCAATGTGATATTGCAAGTTGTTTCCCTATTATGTACCGTGCAAAAAGAACAGTTGTAGTAGGGGATGATAAACAGCTGCCTCATCTGTCATTTTTGGAAAAAGCTAAAGAACAATCATTCTTGAGCCAATATGGAATTCCTGACAAGTATCAGTTGATGTGGCGCTTTAGAACTAATTCAATGTTCGATTTAGCGGATTATTATTCTATGAATTCAGTTATGTTGGACGAACATTTTAGAAGTTTGCCGCCGATTATTAATTTCTCAAATCATGAGTTTTATGCAGATAGAATTCGTGTAATGAAAAAAGATACTAACGAATTTGATCCGTTGGAATTGCGCATGGTTCCTGACGGAAAGGTTGATTCTGATGCGACAAGAAACTTGCCGGAGGTGGAAGAACTTGTAAAAACCTTGCATTCTTTGATAATTGAAGATGAAAAACAAAATCCCGATAATCCGACAACTTTTGGTATAATTTCACCTTTCAGAGCGCAAGTTGAACAGTTAAAAATTTCTGTTCCAAAGGTGTTATCTGATTATATGATACGCAAACATCAAATTGAAATCGGTACAGCGCATACATTTCAAGGTGATGAACGTGATGTAATGCTTATATCATGGGCATTTGCTAACAATTCATTTCCTCAGAGCATTACATTTTTACAAAAACCAAATTTATTTAATGTAGCAATAACACGTGCGAAGAATAAATGTATCAATTTTGTGTCTCATGATCTTGAAACAATGCCGGAGGGTTCTTTCAGAAACTATGTTTCTTTTATGAAAGAGTATCAAGAACGTAAACGCGCACTTGCGAACGATGAGATTGATGCTAATATTTATAAGAACAAATTTGAAAGGGAAGTAGCGGAGGCAATTCGTGAAGCAGGACATCATGTTCTTGCCGGCGCGGATATAGCGGGGCTTAGTGCGGATTTGCTTGTTGATGACAAATTTATAATAGAGATTGATGGAGTTGAAGATAACAAGCGTTCAAATATTTCTAATATGAAAAAGCAATCTATTCTTGAAAGAAGCGGGTTTAAAGTGAAACGAATTACATTCCGTGAATGGCAATATTCTAAAAAAGCCTGTCTTGACAGAGTTCTTGCAGAAGATTAGTATCCCGAGATAATTTTATATAAAAATATTGTTGGGCAACAAGCCAAACTTACATAAAAAATCCCTCCTAAAATTAAATTTAGGAGGGATTGTAATTACATTTCAAAAGTTTCTTTTGCCATTTGTTCGTATTCTTCTATCGTAACACTTTCCGGTGCAAGTCCTTTTGTCTGCAATCCTTTTTTCGCAAGTTTTGGTACATTCGATTTCAACATGTCAGATGCTTTGATAATATCGCGGTGTTTTTGTTCTGCAATAACATGTATTGTAACTTCACTAGGAGCGCCGTCTTCTCCGACTTTTTCCTGAATTTCGTAACTTGCCCAATCGTCAGGAAGTTTTTTAATTGTTGTATAATCCTTATTTGTTCCCAATCTTTTGTCTATTTGATTTATTAATATATCTGAAACATAGTCCTTTTGGGATGTAAAATGACAAGGATCAAAAACTCTATCACCGATAACTTCTTCAGGGTCGCGTTTTTCGTATTTTTTGAATAATTCGGCGGCTTTTTGTAAATGACCTAATTCAAATACTAAAAATTCTTCCCATATATCTTTTATTTTTTCATCTTCTTCGTCTTTCATACAGTTTTGGTATGTACAAACTTCTGTAAATTCGTGTAATAAAAGTTTTTCGTAGAAAGATTCGGTCGGGTCAATTAATGATTCGTACATTGTAACGTGTTCTTCTTCAACGTCTTTAATTTCCGCGTAAGTTTCGCGCAAACATTCGTTGCCGTATTCAAAACCGTGTTCACCATAATAGTTATGGGTTTGTTGTTCACCGGCAACAAGAGTCATAATATTTACTTTTGTTTGTGGGGAAGCGGTATTTTTATCATACGGCTTACGAAGTCTTAAAATATTACAGTTGTGATGATGTTGAGTCGGACGTCCTAACATAACATCTGTTTGTCCTTGTAAAATATTGTCAGGGTCAATACCGTGAACCATATATGCCCATTGTGAATATCTGTACAAATGGTCAAAATCTTCTAACAAACCAAAATCGTAAGTTTCTTTTACATATTCATCAGGCTCATTTTGCGCAAGCCATGCAGTCAAATCAACTGCAACCTGTTCATATCCAAGTGTTGTCTCTAATACTGATTGATCACAAGGTGCAAGCCAATTTATCGTAGTTTGCTGCGCATCTTCAATACGTTTTGTTTGCGCTAAAAATTCTTGTGTGTCAGTATGCATAGTATTTCTTGCAAAATTATGTTTAAAGTTCCATGCTTCAACTTCAATACCGTTCATTAAAATCTGACGTGTACGGCTGTAGCAGTTTACTTCATTTTTATTAAACTTGCGATGTGCAATGTCATGCCATGTTCTCAATTGTTTGTCTATAGATAAGCCTTTTTCTTTTAACGGGTTAAAACTCATTATAAAAACTCCTTTCTTTCAGACAAAAAATTAAATAAAAAAGATAAATATTTAATCAGACAAAAAGGCTATTTAAATATTCACTTTGCAAGATTTTTGTTGTAATCTGTTGTTAGAGAATTTGGAATGAAAAAGAGTTTGTTTTTTTTATTATTAATATTTTTCTGTATTCAGAATGCCACTTTTTGTTCTGATGAAGTTAATCTTGAGTTTAATGATAATTTCCAAAAATTAAGTTACAATTTAACTAAATATAAAGGTGATAAAGCAGAATTACAAAAGCCGATAGAAAATACAGAATTAATCGCAGAAATTGAAAACAATATTCAAAATACTGACAATATATCAACTCCGTTAACACTTCAATCAGGGATTTTAAACAGCATAAAAAAAACGGCCGATAGTGTTTATAACCTGCAAGTATCAAATTTAGAAGCTGTTTCCCCCCTTTTAACAGAGCAAATGACAGCACACTTTGAAAACGGACCAATAGAAAGTCTGCATACATGGGCAGCGTTTCAAAATAACTTTGACATAATGATGGCAGAAGGGAATGATAATTCCTATGCAAAATATGATTTAAATCTTGTAAATGTGCTATTTGATGCAAAATCCAGAAGTGAACAAGATGCTTTTCGTATAATGCTTTCGCCGACACATCAGCATGCAAGACCTTTTATGCAGCAATTATTTCAAGATGTTTACTACGAAACAAAAAGAATTCCGCATCATTCCATATTAATAGGTAATTCTCGTGTCGGCACAGGTTTAGAGGGTGTTCAATCACCGTATACACTTCCGTTTTTAAACCGCGCGCAAATTTCTCGTAACCTGTCAAATATTCGTAAAGTTGGTATGAGAGTTCGCGGAAACTTTAAATATGCGGATTATGACATAGGAACATACAGTTCGGATACATATTTTTCAGAATTTATACCCGGAGCGGAATTCAACAGCTGGATCAATTTAAAACCGTTAGCAGATTTTAGCAATAAATATGGAAAACTTACCGCAGGAAGCGGATTTTCAGCAGGTAAAAGGCATGCAACAGATTATTTTGTATATGGTGCAGGGCTTCAATACAATTATAAAAGACTGTGGACAAGAGCTGAATATGCACTATCAGATGGCTCAAACGGAGCATCAGGTCTTACTTCAAAACGCAGGCAGGGTTGGTATGTTACCTTAGGATACAGACTTACCAAAAAAGCCGAATGGTTAGTAAGATATGATGAATTTGATCCTGATAAATCTATCGGAGGCAACAACCGTAGAGAATATACAACCGGCATTAATTACTATCTCAAAGGACAAGCTTTAAAATTTGTTCTCAATTACATCTACTGCCAGAATGAATCCGCAAATAACAGTCACAGAATTTTAATTGGCGCTCAACTTGCGTTATAATTAATCAGTCAATACAACTTGACCTGTTTTCAATGATTCTTTAACATCTATTACACGTTGATTCGAACTGCCGACCCAGTGAATATTATTGTCTTTTAATTCTTCAATAAATTCACCCTCCGCAATCACATCTATATCTTCAATTTCCTCAAGAGTATTGATTTGTTCCCAAGTATAACCTGTGTAAAGCCATATATTTTTATTTGGCAATTCGTTTTTCATTCTTTTTATAAGGCGAAAAACTTCACTTCTGTTATTTGGAAATAAAGGGTCCCCGCCGCTGAAAGTGATACCTGAAATATACGGTTTTTTGAGTGCTTCAAATAATTCTTCTTCAGCTTCTTTGTCGAAAAGAATACCGCCTTTTTCATCCCAAGTTTCAGGGTTTTGGCAGTTTTTGCAATGATGATTGCAGCCTGCAACCCATAAAACAACTCTTATTCCCTCGCCGTTAAGCATATCTTCTTTTGTAATATTGTGGTAGTTCATGATAATTCTATTTGCCCTGCGCCTCGCATTAAAGTCACCGTTCGTGCTTGCAACGAAAACGTTGAGTTTTTTCGTTGCAAGCACACTCAACTCTTTGTGCGCTTCGCGCACTTCGTGGCTCTGCTCGGCTTGTTACATACTTACTCTATCTTTAATTTCTTCCATTTTGTGATCGGCAAGTCTTGAATCGCCTTTCACTCTGGAATATGAAAGATAGCCGTTCATACGGTCAATTTTTGTTAAATTACGGCTTCCGCATTTTGGACATACATCCATATTCAATTCTTCATGACCGCAATCATCACAATATGAGAGTGAAAGGTTTACACCTTCATAAAATCCCATATCCATTGCTCTCAATACAAGTGTTTTAACTGCATCAGTATTGTAATCTAACGGATATTTTACATATTGAATTTTACCGCCGTTCATCAAATCCCAGAAACGTTT
>CADBQQ010000089.1 GCA_902796825.1 uncultured bacterium | reverse complement strand
TGGTTCGTAAAAAGCCTTATTCGGTTGTGCTTTTTGATGAAATTGAAAAAGCTCATCCTGATGTATTTAATATTATGCTTCAAATACTCGATGATGGGCGTTTGACCGATTCTAAAGGCCGTCATATAAGCTTTAAAAATACAGTAATTATCATGACTTCAAACGTTGGTGCAAGTATGATTCAAAATGTATCGAAGCTAGGCTTCTCAACGGCAGAAGATGAGACAAAAGATAAATACGAAAAATTAAAAGAAACAGTTTCGGAAGAAATGAAGAAAGCTTTCAGGCCGGAATTCCTTAACCGTATTGATGAAACAATCGTCTTTGCTCATTTGTCTAAGGAAGAAATAAGGCAGATTGTTGATTTGATGTTGAAAGATTTGTTGAAACGTCTTGCTGAAAAAGAATTAAATATTGAAGTAACGGATGAAGTTAAAGATCATTTGGCTGAAAACGGTTACTCCGAGGCTTATGGTGCAAGGCCGTTAAGACGTTTAATTCAACGCAAATTGGAAGACAGTCTTGCAGAAGAAATTCTTTCAGGTAAATATGGAGCAGGCGATGTAATTAAGGTTACATTGACTGACGGTAAAATTTCTTTTGAAAAGGCAAAAAGTAAAAAATCTACTTCTAAAAAATCTTCTGAGTCAGAAGAAGAAACTGTTATAAAATAGAATTATTGGGGCAAATGTTATAAATTTGCCCCTTAATTTTTCTTAATAAATCTGCATTTAGTGTTAAAATTTTTAATTTACATTGTTTAAAATTATCGTTTAGGACAAAGGGATAAGGTATAAAAAGCATGCGCGTAAATTCTGTAAGTTTCTACTCGGGGTTTTTGGTAAAAAACGCAAGTAATTTAAGTGTTCAAAAAGCGAATTTGGGAATATCTCAAATAAACTTTACAGGCAAAAATATGAATCAGATTGCCTCAATTACTCCTGAAAACAATGGATTAGGGCTTCCTGAAACCTCACAAGGCGGAGAGGGTGTTGTTGGTTTTGAGGCGCCGGAAAGTTTAATAAAACATGAAGGAAAGGATGTGCGAAGTTTTATGCCGTTTTGGGAACATAATAACCCGAAAGGCGGTTTTAAATTTTTAATTCATAAAGGACACCTTGAAGATACAATGCCGGCAAAGCTGTTTTATAGTGCTGATTATGGCGAAGATATTGAAGCTGTTGCACGAAAATTGAAGTTAAAAGTGTCAGATTTGAGTTATGTTATACAGAGTAAACCAAACGGCAACGGTCCGGAAGCAAAGTCAAAATATTGTATAATTGAGCCAACAAGTTTGCAGGGCAAAATTTCTCGTCCGTCATCTGCAAGATTTGGAGATATTGAAGAAATTCCTTATGCGTTATTTAAAATTTCCGAACAAAATCCGTCATATAACAAATTAAAAACAGGAAAGAATTATTTTATATATACCCCTGATCTTGCACGAGCTGCAAAGCCTTATGCCTACGACACGTGGGGCAATGTTCCTTTTGAAGCGGAAATTATAAATTCAGACGGTATGCGCGCACTGTCAGAAGTTATTACTTTAAGAATGAATACGCAGGAATTTGATTATTATAATCCTGCAAGTGTTTGGGCGCATGATAGACCTGCAGCAACGTTTTTGAACCATGTTTCCAATATGTCTGCTAATGGTAATAAGTACGTAAACGGCTTGAAAGTTCATGCTACCGCACATAATACGGGTAGAAATTATCAAGGAGTTACGGATAATCCATTTAAAATGACTGCTATTGTCGGAGATAGCAAAGATATAGAAATTTTGAACAAGATTTCAGAATTCCCGATTTTGCAAAAAGCATCGGAGGTCGGAATTAATTCAGATTTACTTTCTCCAAGAGAAAGGGAAATCGCTCATACTGTTATAGATCCGTATGTTGCTCCTTTTAGAGATGGAGCAGGAACTTATAATATTACAAAAATTCCGATAGCAGGAGCAAAGGTAAATCCTCAAAATCTTTCGGTAGGTACGGTATCTTATACTTTTGACAAAGAGATGAAAAGTTCTGAGACGCCGGATGCTGCAAAATTTTTGACAGGAGATTACGCTAGCATTGAGACAAAATCCGTTCTTAACGGTTCGACTCCGGCAAATTTACGTCTGGATGTTTCGGATGCAGATTTCGGCAGGGGCGGTAACGGTCTTTCATTGCATAAAGAAGGTTTTACTCCGTTTAGTTATAATGGGGAAAATATTGAAGAAGTTATCGAGGCTCGTAAAAAGAATGCTCAATGGCTTTCGGGTTTAATCGAGGATGCGGGTAAAAAAGGACAGGATGCTCTTAATAAATTGTTTTTTAACGAGGGGCAAATTCGTGACGGGCATAATGTCTTAGGATATATTTCAAAACTTAATAAAGACGATATTTTGATTATGGGCTGGGGCAGACCTGATGAGCAAAAAGGTTTTCCTATAACTTTTGATGGTTTTGTAAAATTCTTAAAACGCGAAGATGTGCCGAAAGAAGTTAAGCAACGGGTAAAACTTGTGGTAGGTGCTGGTCCGTGGGATAAAAATGCATCTGATTACAAATCCATAAAAGCCGCCTTAGATGAAATAGCTAAAATTGACGGTGGTATATATAAGCACAATGCAATGTACGTTGACGGATTTTTCCCTAATAGATTGGTTGGTTGCGCTCAGTATGGAGTGTTTACATCAAGACGTGAAATGTGCGGGATTACACCTCTTGAGAGTAAAGCCGCAGGGGTTCCTTACGCGGCAACCAAAACGGGAGGTCCGGTAGATTATACAAATGAATTAAACGGATATTTGACAAAAGAAGCAGTCGAGGGCGCTCCAGAGAAATATGGATTAAGCTGGTCCAATTCCGCAGAAGAAATTGATGCTGCGCGTATTAAACGTCAGGCAGAGCAAATGTCTGATGTTTATAAACAAATGGCTGAAGATTATTCAAAAAACTATAATTCTTATGTTGCAAAGTGTAAGAAAAATATTGAAGAATTAATTGACTGGCATAATAATGCCGAATACAATCAAGGGAAATCTGCTAACCAAAGATATTTATATGATATCTGGGAAGTAGATAAAGGGTGGGATGCTCGCAATAAAAAACCTTTGCGCAGGTTAACCGGCAAATTTGGAGAAATTCAACATCAGTTTGAAGAAGCTATATTGAAAACACAATCAAAACCGGTAAAAACAGTGCTTCTTGTTGTTTCGGGTGTTATTGTGGCGACAGGCGGAATTTATGCATTTTTAAATAATAATAAAGTACAAAATAAATCTGCGAAAAAATTTCATTCTATAGAAAATCAGAATGCAAGTTGGATGGAAAGACCACACATGGATTTAGCAGCATAGTAAGTTAAAATTTTGATTGCAGGAATGCTTACTTTTGTTCTATAATATAGTTATGTCACGATTAATCGCTATTACGGATATTCATGGAGAGTATTATAAGCTATGTGCGCTTTTGGATAATCTTGCATTAACATCTGACGATAAAGTTGTTTTTATGGGAGATTATATTGATAGAGGCAAAATGTCTCGCCAAACTGTTGACAAAGTAATTGATACAGGTAAAATTTGTGAGTGTATTTATCTGGTGGGTTCTCATGAATATGCTATGATGAGAGCCAAAAATGACGAACACTATAGCTTTTTATTTTGGAATTATGGCGGAGATGCAACTGTAGAAAGTTATGGAAGTTTTGATAATATAATGGATGTTCATGGAGATTTTTTCAGCAATTTAAAGCCATATTATTTAACGGATAAATATTTATTTGTACATGCAGGGATAAGACGCGGAATTCCTTTAGAAAAACAGGATTTACACGATATGGTTTATTTACGTTCGGAATTTTATAATAATCCTCATGATTTGGGACAAAAAATCATTTTTGGTCATACTGAATTTGATAAACCGCAAATTTGGGAAGATAAAATATGTATAGATACTGGTTGCGGCAAATATAAGGATGCACCGTTAACGGCATTTGTATCTGAAAACGGCTCAGAATATTTTGTAAATTCAGAAGATTAAATACTTAAAATCTAAAAATAACAGTTGACATTAAAAAATGTTCTTGTTAGTATGAACTCACACGGTATTTTCCGAAGTATTGAATAGCAAATAAGCGCTTGTAGCTCAGCAGGTAGAGCACTCCCCTTTTAAGGGATAGGTCGCGCGTTCGAATCGCGCCAAGCGCATTTTT
>CADBQQ010000088.1 GCA_902796825.1 uncultured bacterium | reverse complement strand
AGTAAGAAATTAAGAGTATTATTAATCGATGATAATGCAAACCACTTAAGAGGCATAAAAGAATTAATAACTTTTGAGAGCAGTTACAATGTTGTTGGCGCAACAACAAGCGCAAATATTGGTTTAAATCTTATTAAAAGATATCATCCTGACATTGTTTTGATGGATATTAATATGCCGGAAAAAGACGGATTGCAAACTATCCAAGCAATTAATAAAATGAATTTAGAAACAAAAGTTGTTATTCTTAGCGGATACGATGATTCCGATTTAATTTACAGAGCTATGAAACTCGGAGCTAAAGGCTACGTATTGAAAACAATGGCTTCCGTAAAATTAATCGATGCAATCGAACAGGTTGCAGATGGCAGAATTTATCTTCCTTCAGCACTTACAACAAGATTTTTCGAATACTTCCAATCAACTTCTCAAAAAGAAGAAGTTGCTTCTCTCGAAGAAAATCTGCTTTCCAGTTTGACAATGCGAGAAAATGAAGTTCTTGATTTATTAACACAAGGAATTAACTACAAGAGTATTGCAGGAAAATTGATTATTTCAGAAACTACTGTTAAAACACACGTAAATAATATTTTCCAAAAATTACAGGTAAATGATAGAACTAATGCTGTATTATACGCATTGAGTCACGGTTTTAAACCATCAAACAACTCTAAATCTCAAGTTATGACGGCAGCTTAAAAAAGTTTTGACATAATAATAAGCAAGGGTTCTTCAAATCGGTAAGAACCCTTTATTTTTCAATAAAAGAGGGATAATGACAGAATTGACACAAGAAAATTTAAATTTGCAAATAAGACAGGTTTCTCACGAAATACGAAATCATCTTTCAATTTGCGATATGTATACACAAATCCTTAAACGCAATCTTGAAAAAGACGGTGTTAAAAACGATTCCATATCAAATGCGCTTGATTGCATTCAGAAATCATTGCAAATAATCGGTACAAATCTTCTTGATTTAAAATCGCTAAATACAAACACTGCAATGATTATGGATTTCAAAAATACTGTATTAAAAAGCGTAGAACTTGCAAAAGCTTATACCTGCGAAAAGAATATTGAATTTGAATGCTTAATAAAAAACACAGCAAACATTTATGTTGATGAGAACAGATTTATATCCTGCATTATTAATATAATCAAAAACGGAATTGAAGCAATAGATATAAAAGGAAAAATCAGCGTTATAGGAGAAGTCAAAGGCGGAAACGCGATTTTGACAATCTCAAATGACGGTAAACCAATCCCTCTAAATAAACAAAACGAAATATTTACGGAAGGATTTACGACAAAACAAACAGGAAGCGGACTAGGCTTATGCATTTGTAAAAAATATTTAGAAAGCCAGAACGCTTCACTCCGCCTTGTAAAATCCGCTAAAACAGAGACGAAATTTGAAATAAATTTGCCAAGTGTAGATTAATCTCCGAGACAAACAACGCGTACATCGCTGCTACTACGGTGGCGATTGTAGTATCCCGTACTCACACTTATGAAAGAAAATAGGGTACGAGATAGAATATAAGAAAAAATAATCTATTTAACTTTTCCGCGTAATTGCCCGCAAGCCGCATCTATATCAGCCCCGCGCTCAAGTCTTACTGTCACCTTTTTACCAGAATGTTCCATTAAATACTTAAATTTCATTATTGAATTGTTTGACGGCCTTTGATAATCATTTTTTTCTGTCGGATTATATGGTATCAAATTGATATTGCATTTTATGTCTTTTAAATATGCGGCAAGTTGTTTTGCAGACTCAGCTGTATCATTCAAATCTTTAATAAGCAAATATTCTATAGTAATCCTGCGACTTGTTTTATCAACATAATTTTTCAATGCAGAATGAAGTTTATTCATAGGGTATTTTTCTTCAATTTGCATTAATTTTTTGCGGATTTCGTGATTTGGAGCATGTAAAGACAGCGCTAAAGTGGACTGCAAGTCTAATTCAGCCAATTTATTTATCTGTGGAATAATCCCTGATGTGGATACAGTTAATCTTCTTGCGCCTATTTGAAAATCTTCATTAAAAATCTTCATTGCTTTTAGAACATTATCAAGGTTTAACAGCGGTTCTCCCTGTCCCATAAATACGATATTTGTAACTTTCAATCCGGTATCACGCTGAATTGTCAAAACCTGTTCAACAATTTCTTTATAACTTAAATTTCGTATAAATCCACGTTTACCTGTTGCGCAGAAAGAGCAATTCACAGCACACCCGACCTGAGAACTTACGCAAGCTGTCAGGTTTGCGCGATTGTCAAAACGCATTAGCACGGTCTCTACGCACTCTCCGTCCGAATACTCAAGCAAATATTTAATTGTCCCGTCAGAACTAACTTGTTTTACTTTTATTCTTACATCCGTAACTTGCGCAACTTCTTTCAATTCATCTCGGAATTTCTTGGATAAATCGGTCATTTCGTCAATTTCTTTAACAGATTTAAGATAAATCCAATTATGGATTTGACGCGCACGAAACTTTGACGCACCTAACAGTGAAGTTAATTCTTCAATTTCTTCCAAATTCAAACCTGACAAAATTCTCAACGAACTATTCCTTTTATATATGTCTTTCATTCGGGCTCAATAACAAGTCTGCGAGTCGATCTGCACCTAAAAACCCTCTTTGAGACATCAAGTCAGCCGCCAGATGATTATTGTAATTAACAAATCTGTGACGAATTTCAAAAGACCCGTTTTCAAAGTCAACAACCGCATAACAAGCTCTTGGCTTATCAGTCATAGGGCGTCCTACACTTCCGACATTTACAACGGTTTGGCCGGAATTTGTCTGATATCCGCAAGGAATATGAGTATGACCGCAAAAAATCAATTTTTCACCCGCGCCTGAAATAATTTCTTCAACTTCTTCTAGTGGCATTTCCGGCAATATATCTTCGTCATTACGTCGTGGCGAACCGTGTACAAGAAGAACACTTACTCCCTCTACCTCCAAGTTTAATTGAGGCGGAAGATTTGACAAATAAGCTCTGTAAGAATCATCAAGAACATTTATATCATCCGCAATAGCATTTGCCATAATAGGGGCATGCTCTTCCAAAAATTCTATAACTTCAGGACCATAATTTGCAATCATCTTATCTGTATTACCCTGAATTACAGTCCAAGTAGGCTGTACCATTATATAATCAAGGACTTCCGCAGGAGATGGCCCGGCAAGCGCTAAATCACCTAAACAAAAAACATGTTCACAACCTTGTTCAACAGCATCCGCCATAACAGCTTCCAAAGCTTGAACGTTAGCATGAATATCCGATAATACTGCAACTCTCATAATCTTTCCCCTTCATATTTTTACGTGATACAATTATACTATGATAAACAGAAGAAAATCAAAAGAAATTTTAATAGGAAATGTAAAAATCGGTAATAATAATCCGATAAGTGTTCAATCAATGTGCAATACAGACACAAGAGATGTTGACGCTACTTCCCGCCAAATATCCGAGCTTGCAGATGCCGGCTGTGAATTAGTAAGACTTGCAGTGTTAAATAAAGATGCAGCTCATGCAATAAAAGAACTTGTAAAAATATCGCCCGTTCCATTAATTGCTGATATTCATTTTGACTACAGATTAGCACTTGAATGCATCAATAACGGTATTTCAGCTTTAAGATTAAATCCCGGAAACATCGGGAAAAGAGAAAATGTTCAAGCTGTCGTAAAACTTGCCAAACAACAAAAAATCCCTATTAGAATAGGCGTTAATGCAGGTTCTTTAGAAAAAGAATTACAGCAAAAAGATATCCCGCTTTCTGAAAAAATGGTTGAAAGCGCTATGGGGCATATTAAAATTTTAGAAGATTTGGATTTCGACCTTATTAAAGTATCTTTAAAATCTTCAGATGTATTAACAACAATTGAAGCATACAAATCTATTGCCCAAAAAATTCCATATCCGCTTCACATTGGTTTAACAGAAGCAGGAACACTAAAAGGAGGGTTAATAAAATCCTCCGTTGGTATAGGAACACTTCTTGCTATGGGTATCGGAGATACAATAAGAGTTTCTTTAACAGAAAATCCGATAGAAGAAGTTAATGCCGGATATGGAATATTAAAATGTTTAAATTTGAGAAAAAAAGGAATAAACTTTATATCCTGCCCAACCTGCGGAAGAACGCAAATAGACTTAATTCCGCTTGCTAAAAAAGTTGAAGAACGTTTTAAAAATTATGACAAAGACATAACCATTGCCGTAATGGGCTGCGCAGTTAACGGTCCGGGAGAAGCAAGTCATGCGGATTTCGGGATTGCAGGAGGTATCGGTATCGGATATGTATTTAAAAAAGGCGAAATTATTGCAAAAGTTCCAGAAGAACAACTTTTAGATAAACTTGAAGAAGCCATAAAATCCTCTAAATAATCTATGACATTTTTATGTAAACAATTTATAATATAATTGCAACACATCTAAAAAATAATTATAATGTTGCTTAAAAGAGGTGAATATGGATAAAAAATTATTAATTGTTGCATTGCTGGCTATGGCATTTCAAATTCCGGCAGGAGCTGTTGTTACTACAGATGAAGCTATTTCCGAACAATACATGAGAAATACCGGATATTCACAGCAAACTGTTGAAATGGTATCCGTAAGCAATGCCAGAGGTGTAGGGGAAGAATACTATACTAAAGATGAACAAACTCTCAAAAATTCTAACGGATTTGTAAAATTCTGGAGAAAGTTATATGCTTATTTCGACCCCGCTGCGGAAGATTACTCGTTCTATCATCACGATACAACGACAACTCCGTCATATACTGACTTATAAAATAATATTTATAATTTTGTTAACTGCTTGTGCTGTTATACCTGTACAAGCAGTTGTTCAGAATAATAATGGCAATCGAATCATAAAGATTGCTGATTCTTATTTTGACAAGGCGCAAAAAGCTGAGGATAAAAAAACAAGAATAAGCTATTTTCAAAAAGCTTGTGAACGATATTACATGCAAACTCAGCTAACCCCTAAAGATGTATACCCATATATACAAATGGGCAGAATTTATACAATAGAGAAAAAATCTAATCTTGCAAAAGAATATTTATCAATTGCAATCGGACTTGAACCTAATAATGCAAATGTAAATTACTACTTCGGAGAATTTTATTTCAGCAACAGAAAATATACAATAGCGCTTGAATATTATAACAAAGCTTATAACAACGGAATGAACACAGATGCCGGATTAAATTTAAAGCTAGCACAAACTTATGAAAAACTCGGAGATATATTAAAATCTAATTTTTATTATAAAAAAGCATACATGTTGGATAAATTTAATGAAGATTTAGCGGATAAAATAAGAGATTTAGAATCCATAAAATACAAAAATACAGGATATTATGACAAAAATAAGAAATAATATTACTATAAAAATATTGACCTTATCAGCGTTGCTGATTAGTTTGTTATGCCCTGTATCATTTGCTCAAGAGGAAATAATTCCTTTAACAGAACTTCAATCTGAAACAAATTCTCAATTACCCGCATTCACACCGTTAAATATAAACCAATCCGAAGTTATATTTAAACAATCAAGTTACAGAATAAATTCAATAGATCCGAATTTTAGTGCGAATTTGTTTCCCGGCGGACGCGGAGCAAATCAATTAGTGATTTATACACCAAATTACGGACTTCACACAGGAACAAATGAATTCGGAACAGAAGCGGTCGTAGAAGGTAATACTGTAACTTCTTTAAGCGGAGCCGATTCTACAATCCCATCTGACGGTATTGTAATCAGCGGTCACGGGAATGCAAAGAACTGGATTACTCAAAATATTAATCTCGGTTCAAAAGTATATGTAGATATGATGTCAAACACAATAACCGTCTATACAACATCAGACAGTTATATGTTTGAAGCAAAAAATAAAATCGGAGAAGCTCAAGGGATTATAAATTATTATAAATACAGATTGCCTGCTTACAATTCCTCCTTGCCACTAAACCATATACAAAGTGCTGAAAACTACTTGAAATTAGCAGAAAATCAAAAACAAAACGGAAGTGTTTTAAAACAATATGCTTCAGAAGCAATAGATGAAGCAAATATGGCAATTAAAACATCTTTACCGTATATGAAAAACGAATTAAAAGGAGTCTGGGTTCGCCCAACAGAAAAAACTCCCGAGCAAATAATTGCAACTCTTGAAAAAATGCAAGAAAACGGGTTTAATAACGTATTTCTAGAAACATATTTTCACGGGAAAACTATTTTCCCGAGCAAAATAATGAACAAATACGGATTTACCGTTCAAAATGAATTATTTTCAGATTTTGACCCACTTGAAATATGGATAAAAGAAGCGCACAAGCGCGGGATGAAAGTCCACATCTGGTTTCAATCGTTTTACGTAGGAAACGAACCCCCATCATATAATCAAACAAGTATTCTTGCAGTACATCCCGAATGGGGGAATAAAATAAAAAAATATGCTTCAAATATATATCCGACAAAGTCTGTTTCAGAACATAACGGATATTTCTTAGACCCTGCAAACGATGAAGTACAAGAATTTTTACAAGAACTTATTTGTGAAATTATCACCTCGTATAAGCCTGACGGGATTAATCTTGATTATATACGTTACCCTAATGCAAATGCCCGCAATGATATGAATTCATGGGGATTTACAGAGTTTGCACGCAATGAATTTGAACAGCAATACGGAATTGATCCTATTGATTTAACTACATCAGATGCGCAATGGTTTGACTGGAATCAATACCGCAGAGACAAAATTTCAAGCTTTGTAAGAAAAATAGGACAAATATGCAGACTAAATAACGTATATATAAGTACCGTCATTTTTCCTGATATTGCCTCCGCATTATCAACAAAACAGCAAGATTGGAGATACTGGTCAAAGAACAATTATATTGACGGATTTACTCCTCTATTTTTGACTTATGATTCCAAAATGCTATCTTCAATGATGAATGACGTTATGATGGTGAAATCACCGTCAACACAACTTTATGCAGGATTATTTGTAACATTTATGGGCGGAGCAAGCGAAGATTTAATACGTCAAATTTTTGAAACAAGAAAAATGAATGCAGACGGAGTAATATTATTCGACTACGCACATACAACCCCTGTATACACCTCAACCTTAATGGCAAGCGCGTTTAATTCTATGGAAAAGCAACAAACGACTACAATTGCTCAAAAAAAAAAAGAGATTTTGGCAAAAGAAAAAAGACAAAAACAACAAAATACAGTAAAAATAAACAATCGTAAAACAACCGTAACCACGACAAGAAACGGTAACTGGGTTTTTAGTAAATAAGATTAAACCGACAAAATTTTTAAAGCTTCTTTTAAGATTTCTTCTGCACCGGCTCCGGAAGAAACTCTCAACATTGCTTTAGAAAGTGCAGCTTCAATTTCGTTTTTCTCATACCCCAATGACAATAAAACCATCTGTGCATCCTCTACGTTTTGTGAAGAAACCGATACTCCAACATCCGGCTTTTGAGGAATAACACCGTTATATGACGTTAATTTGTCTTTCAATTCCAGAATTATTTTCTGAGCCAACTTAGGACCAACGCCCTTTGCTTTTGTTAATTCTTTATAATTTCCGTCAAGAACTAACCCGACTAAATTTGAAACTTCAAAAGAATTTAGAAGCGTAAGCGCCATTTTAGAACCAACTCCTGATACAGAAGTCAATATATTGAAAATATCTCTATCTTCACGCTTCAAAAATCCACACAAACCCATACGATCTTCCCTGTGAAGCAAAACTGAATAAAGCTTCAAATCTGAGCCAATTTCTGGAAGATTTATGAAATCTCTTTCCATAATTTCTAATTTGTAACCAACACCGTTAACATCAATTGTTGCAAATATCCCTTTAGTTCCGGATGTTTTATATCCAAGTTTTCCGTTAAAATAATCGTACATAATTACTCCCTGAGCAAAGATTTTATTGAATTAATTTCTACTTGTAAATCTGAACTCGTATTCAATTTCTCCTCTATTAAATCGCATGAATACATTACTGTCGTATGTTTCTTATCAAAATAATTTCCAATAGACTCGTAACTCATCTTCAAAACTTCTCGCGCAAGATAAATTGCAACATGTCTTGCGTGTGAAATTTTTTGTTGACGGGCCGTACTTTTCAAATCTTTAACACTAAGTCCGAAATATTGAGCAGTTCTTTCTGCAACAAGATTAATAGTTATTTCATTTTTACGAATATCGAGTTTCAGTGCTTGGCGCGCAATATCCATTGTAATATTTGTACCTGAGAATTCTGCAAATGCCGCAACTTTATTGTATGCGCCTTTTAATTCACGTACGTTGTTATTAAAATTTTGTGCAACGTATTCATAAACCTCACAAGGAGCTTCTGATTCAAGTTCTTTTGCATAAGCATTTATAATTTCAAACCTCGTTTGGTAATCCGGAGGAAGAATATCTACAACAAGCCCCATTTCAAAACGGGTACGCAAGCGGTTATCAAGAGTCGGAATATCTTTAGGGAGCCTGTCGGAAGCAATTACTATCTGCTTATTATTCGTATAAAGAGCTTCAAATGTTGAGAAAAAATCTTCCATAGTTTTCATTTTCGACTCGATAAATTGAACGTCATCAAGCAAAAATACATCACAACTTTGAAGCTTCTGATGGAATTTTCGCATCAGTGAATTATTACATGTCTGTTTGCGCTTACCGTTAGTTTCCGTAAATTGAAAACACCTTACCCACTCATTAAAATATTCTTCCATACGAATATAACGCACTTTCAATTTTGAATTAAAAAGAACATGATGCCCGATAGCTTGTAATAAATGCGTTTTGCCCAATCCGGAAGCACCGTATATGAATAACGGATTAAACTTATTAGACGGATTATTCGCAACGGAAAACGCAGCATTATAAGCAAATTTTGAATTCTCACCAACAACAAAATTATCAAATTTTAGGTTTAAATTCAAATTTGCATCAGATTGCATTTGGGCTAAAGATAGCTTCACATCTTCTTTTTTGCGTTCTTCTTCACTTTGACCTGCAACGATTTTAGAAAGTTCTTTTTTGCGATTTTTTATATAGGTTTTTGCTAAATCAGAATCATATTGGAGTGAGAAATTTGAATTTTCACCCATTACCGTTTTAACAGCTTCTTTAATATTGTGTGTCCAATCCTTTTTTAAAATATCAACCGAAAGTTGCTGAGGGGAAAGCAATACAAGAGTATTATTTTCAAAATCCGCAGCTTCTAATGGTGTAATCCACGTGTTAAAAACATGTTCGGGGATATTTGCTTCCAACTCGTCTTTAACCTTATTCCAAACTTCTTTAACCTCATGAATATCCATAAAAAAATTTTACAATAAACAATTATTAATAAAAAGGAATAATAAACTTTTGTATAGTATGAAATTAACCGCCTGTACAATTGTAAAAAAGGTATGTATTTAATTTAATAAACATACAAATTAAAAATCTTTTTCATACTTCCAGCTATTCTTAATTCCAATGCCCCGCAAAGGGGCTTTTTTTTGAAATAATAAAACCAGTTGCAATAATACCAACATTAAAACAATTAATTTTTATAATAATTTTTTCAATATGTCTTAAACTTTAATTTCTTATTTGTGGTATTATCTTCATATACATCAGAAATAAGGAATAGAAATGAGTACATATTTATTAGAAGTAGGAACAGAAGAATTACCATACAAGTTTATCCCCCAAGCCATTGAGCAATTAAAATCAGGCTTCAAATCATTCTTAGAAGATAACAAAGTTAATTATTCGGACATAAAAGTTTATGCAACACCAAGACGTTTGGCTGTCTTAATCTACGGTCTTGAAAACCAAACCGCAGACGAAGAAAAGATTATAAAAGGTCCGATAGCTTCAATTGCATTTGATTCTGATGGAAATCTTACAAAAGCCGGCGAAGGTTTTGCTCGTAAAAACAACCTTACTAAAGAAAACCTTTACATAGAAGATAACTATGTACACGCAAAAATTGTTATTAAAGGAATAAGTATAAAAGAATTATTATCAAAAAATGTTCCTTCAATATTTATGAAACTGCAAGGAGCACATTTTATGCGCTGGGGGGCAAACGATGAAAAATTCTCCCGTCCTATAAAATGGATTGTCTCTATCCTTGACAATGAAGAAGTAAAAATCAAAATTATTGACAAAGAATCAGGAACAAAAACACGCGGACACAGATTTTCCGCTCAAGATGTGGAAATCTCAAAACCTGAGGATTACCTCGACACTTTACGCAAAATCCACGTAATCGCAGATCCGCAAGAAAGGAAAGAATTAATAATTGAACTTGCGAAAGATGAAGCTGCTAAAATTGGCGCAGAACCTTATTACACAGAGGATTTGCTTGAAGAAGTAACTTTCATAACAGAATACCCTGTACCTGTGCTTTGCGAATTTAGTGAAGAATATCTAAACATCCCTGAAGAAGTAACCGTTACAGTAATGGCAGTACATCAGAGATATTTTGCGCTTCACAAAGACGGAAAACTTACAAACAAATTTATTACAATGGCAAATTATATAGGTAATGAATTTGAAAATATTAAAGCCGGAAATGTTCGTGTAATAAAAGCACGACTTGATGATGCAGTATTTTTCTTCAAAGAAGATACGAAAAAACCATTATCCGAATATGTTGAAAGCCTTAAAGGTGTAACTTTCCAAAAAGGTATGGGTACAATGTTTGATAAAACTCAAAGATTAATCAAACTTTCAAAAGATATTGCTTTGGATTTAAATACATCTGCAACAGATATTGAACGCACAGCACTTCTTTGCAAGGCTGATTTGACAACAAATCTCGTGTTTGAATTCACCGAACTTCAAGGATTTATCGGCGCGGATTACGCAAAAGTTTCAGGCGAAAAGACAAATGTTGTAAACGGCATAAAAGAGCATTATTTCCCATTAAATGCCGAAAGTGAAACTGCAAAAGGAATTGAGGGACAAATTGTCGGAATTGCCGACAAAATCGATACTATTTGCGCAGTTTTTGCTGCCGGTAAAAAACCAACCGGATCTTCTGACCCGCTGGGAGTAAGACGTGCGGCTCTCGGAGTTATCAGGACAATTCTTAGTGCTGATTTAAAAATAGATATTAGAAAATACATAACAAAATCTCTTGAATTACTACCTGTACAAAGACCGGAAGCACAACAAGAAATTGAAGAATTCTTTATTCAAAGGCTTATTATTTTCTTATCAGATAAATATGACAAAAACATCCTTGAAGCCTGCTCTATAAAAAATCCTTTGACAAATTTAACAGATTATATTGCAAGAGTAAATATAGTCAAAGACTTAAATTCCGAACAGCTTTGCGAAAATGCAAACCGAGTAATAAGAATACTCAAAGATATTAAAGGCGGCGAAATTAATGAAAAATACTTCGTTGAGCCGATTGAAAAAACTCTGTATAATGAAATAATAAAAGTAGGAGAAAGTGACTATAGAACTTACTTAGACAAGCTTGAACAACTCAATCCTACAGTAACAAAATTCTTTGAAGATGTTCTTGTCATGGACAAAGACGAAAATATTAAACAAAACCGTATATCTTTACTTGCAAAATTAAAAGAAAAATATGATTATCTGGCTGATTTTAGCAAGTTATAGATAAGTTTTTAAAAGAAATTGTTACGAATTGTAAGCAATAATATAGAATAAGTCAATTATTATTTTCAGGAAACTTTAAATTTGTACAAGAAGGTAAAACCTAGAGGTAGCAATATGTTAGACCGTTTTAAAAATCTTAAAATAGTACAAAAATTAAAAGAAAATGTTAGTCCGAGATTACGCTGGCTTTCTTTTGCAAATAAAAATAATTTAGACAAAAGTTCTTCTGAATATCTTCAATCATTGAGCGGTGTTGAATTGAAATCAATGAATGAAGCACATGAATTGGAAATGATGGTTCGTAATCAATTAAAAGAAGAATTTCCGGGCATAGAAAATAAAAAGTCTTATGAATTATTAGTAGATGCGGTTATGAATAACCTTATGAAAAAGCAGCTCGCCGAAACAGAAAATCTTGACATTGAATAATAAATGTTACCGTCTTGAGGAATGTTTTTTTGCATTAAATACCTCATTATAATTTTATGGTTGTAATTATGGGTATAAATGTAAAAAACAGAAAAGATGAAGCGAGTAATCTTCAGCAGCTTTTGACGGATTACGGTTGCTATATAAGAACGAGAGTAGGTTTGCATCCGATGGGAGAGTACAGCTGCAGCAACTACGGAGTTGTACTTATTGAAGTTGTTGATAAAACTAACGAAATTTATGATGCATTATCAAAACACTGGGAAGTTCAGACTATGAAATTTTAAGCATTGTAAAAAATGTTATATACTCTTAAACAAAAAAATTTTTGATGTGCTTTCATGCTAAAGGGTACATTAAAATGATTAAACCCATAGACTACGGGGAAAGAATAAAAACAAGCATTTTTTACATAAACGATTATCATGGCAAATCAATAAACATGGAACGTACAATTTCTGCTTCCAACGATTTTGATAGTTTTACAAAAGAGAAAAAAGATACGGACATTTTAAAGTTATCTTCAGGCGATATTATGCTTGGAGAAGATATTAATACAAATAAGATTGCCGCAAAATTTCAAAATATCATAGGAATAGATGCTGGCGCAATGGGCAATCACGAGTTTGACATGCAAGAAAAAATTGCTAAAATAATCCCTGAGATTAAATTCAGCCTGCTTTCAAATAATATAAAAATAAAACAGGGAAATCCCTTGCACAATCATATAAAACCTTATATAACTATTGAAAAAAACGGTCATAAATATGGAATTATAGGAACAACACCGGTTGATTTATTCCAGCGTTCAAAAGCAGATACTTTACAAAAAGATATTGAACTTGACGGTATTCAAGAAACACTCAACAACATACAAACAGAGGTTAATAATCTACAAAAAAGTGGTATAAATAAAATTATACTATTGTCGCATCTTGGCAATAGAGCAGATAAAATTGTCGCAAAACAAGTTGAGGGTATTGATGTAATTCTTGGCGGTCACAGCCACGATTTAATTTTTGACGTAAAAGAAGGTGAAAATCTTTTTTACAACAAAAAAGGAGAACCTGTAATAATTACTCAAGCCGGCAGAGATGGAAAGAATTTTGGTATATTAAATCTTGAATTTGACAACAACGGTGTTATCAAAAAAGTTCAAAATAACATAGGTTTTACAAAAGATTTTCATCGAGACCTAAGCGCTAAATATATATTTGATAAAATGTTTGGAGACCTTAAATCTCTAGGCAAAATCAAATCTGCGCCTTGCGTTCCTAAAAACATGCTCATTGATATAAATCCACATGCATATTTTATATCAGATTGCATTCGTCAAGATTTGAATGTAGATATAGCTCTATTGCCTGCCGCAAATATAAGAGGATATTTTGAAACCGGCGACATAGATTCCCGAATTTTATCAGATATTTTACCGTTCAAAAACAAGCTTTATACTGTTAATTACAGCGAAAAAGAAATTATTGATGCACTTAAAGCCGGCGCAAAATCATACAAAAATGTCGCAAGTAAACCCGGAATATTCTACGCTTCCGGTTTAAAATATTCTTTATCAAAATCCGGCAAAATTTTATCCGCATCTTTTATTGACAAGTCAGGAAAAGAAACACCTATAGATATAGAACATCCAAGAAGCGATAAATATTATACTACTGCGATTAATGACTACTGCGCAGAAGGCAATGATAATTTTTCAATGTTGAAACAACCAGACAGAATTCTAAAAAAACATGATTATGATGCAACAAAATGTATTGAAAATTGCCTAAAAAAATCAAATAATCCTATAGAAATAAAAGACGACGGAAGAATAACTATAACTAATTAATTACTTCCAAATTTATCTTTTGCAATATCTATTAATCTCATAAAATAAACTAAGCTAAAAACGTTACATAAATAAACGATTATACACAGCCCCGCAAGTCTCACGATTAATTGTAAATGTGTACTTTGTATAAATAAACTTGATTTAAATATAAAATATAGAATTATAACCGGAATTACAGACAAAATTATTATCTCAAAAAACAAATAAATAATATCTCCCAAACATTTCTTTATAACAGTAAATAAAAATGCCGGATGAAAGAATTCGATTTTATACTCAAAATTTTGTGCATAAAGAACGTATATTATGCTAATAAAAGGCGGTAAACAAAAAATAATTGCAAAATAGATATAAAATAATAAGCTATCAGTATCGAAAGCCGTAAAACCTACCGCCGCAAGTACCGTATAAAACAGCCCCCATAGGAGAAAAAGCGGCAGCATCTTTACAAAAGCAATAAAAGCCGACAACGTTACATCACACATTTCATGCCTGCCGTCAAAAAAGTTACTGACATTCTCGTACAAATAACCCGCAAGATAAATCATAAGAACAATTCCTGCAACAAAGCAGCCATATATAAAAAATTCATTCCTTGACGGATATCCCCAAAAGCCGCCTGTTAAATTACTTAAAACAGAAGATACTTTTTGATTTAAACATAATGTCATTATCCCGCATAACAAAAATAATGAAATATGATTGCTTAAACTCTTTTCTCCGCTATATATATTCCTAAGATAATCAAAAATTTTCATTCTTACTCAATTATATCAATATATTATTTAATTGCAAGGAATTAATTTTTATAATAAAATTAGTTATATGGATACAGATTTAAAGCAGGAATTAAATATCATAAAATCCGAATATAACAAAATTAAGGAGTGTCTTTGACCCTCAGGTGTTGCAAAATGAATTAAAGACTCTTGAAGAAGATATGCAAAAACCCGAAATTTGGTCTAATCAACAGCAAGTTTCTAAACTCGGTCAAGAAATCAAAGAAAAAAAAGATATTTTAGAAAAGCTATCTAAATGGGAACAAACCATTTCAGATAGCGAAACTGCTATAGAACTTCAAGACAAAGAACTCCTCTGCCTAAGTTTTGAAGAATTAAAAAATATAAAAACCGAAATTGAAAAATTTGAATTACAGCAAATGCTCTCGGGAGAATATGACAGTGCTGATGCGATTTTGACAATAAACTCAGGCGCCGGAGGAACAGACGCGCAAGATTGGGCAAGCATGCTTTTGAGAATGTACTTACGTTGGTCTGAACAGCGAGGCTGGAAAACAGAATTACTCGATAAACTTGACGGAGAAGAAGCAGGAATAAAATCTGCGGCTATAAAAATAAGCGGGAAATATGCTTTTGGTTATTCAAAAGCAGAAAAAGGGGTTCACAGGTTAGTAAGGATTTCCCCATTTAATGCAAATGGCAAAAGACAGACAAGCTTTGCCTCTGTAGATGTTTCTCCAATTATTGAAGATTTTGAGAAAGAAATTATAATTCCACCTGAAGATCTTGAAATAACAACAATGCGTTCAGGCGGTGCAGGAGGGCAAAACGTAAACAAAGTAGAAACTGCTGTAAGAATTTTACACAAACCGTCAGGAATTGTCGTAAAATGCCAGCAGGAACGTTCTCAATTGCAAAATAAAGAATATGCAATGCAAATTCTTGTATCAAAGCTTCTGGCAATTAAAGAAGCTGAACAAGAAAAGAAAATGGCAGAACTCAGAGGAGAAAATGCAAATATAGATTTTGGTTCACAAATTCGTTCTTACGTCTTTCATCCTTACAAAATGGTTAAAGACCACAGAACCGGATTTGAAACAGGAAATATTGATGCCGTTATGAACGGCGATTTAGATGGATTTATAGAAAGCTGGTTAAGGCTAAATTAATAAAGGAGACTATATGACTGTAACAAATAAAGATATTCTTAAACACTACGGTGCATCTGTTTTAATTTACGGAATAATACTTTTATTTATAAGTATTTGTCCTTTATTCAGCGAAATGATTGATACCGAAGGATTTAATTATATACATTTCTTTTTCATTTATTATATTTTATATTTAATTTTAGCGCCTATCGTTTTTTTTAAAACTAAACCTGAATCAATCTTGCAATCAAGAAGTTTATCTGTTTTAAGGTACTTTAAACGTCAGTTTAAACAAGGAATTTCGTTAGAAGAAAGACTTTCAAACATCACTTTGCAAGAAGATGAAAAACAAGCTTTTACGATATTTTTTATGCAAGCATTATTTGGAACAACAAGTATAAATATTTTATGCAACAAAATTTTGCCTTCATTAGATTATGACTTCGCATTTTTGAAAGAAATGTTTGCTCAAGCCGTTCAATATACACATATTGCAGGAATAAAATCAGGAATATTACAATATATTGATGACACTGATGATATGTGGATTAACTTGATGTTTGCAGTTTCTACAATTATTTTATCAATAAGTTACCTCAGCGATTTGAATATATTTAAAAATAAAATTAAAAAAATTGATACAACACCACTAGGAATTATAAGCTGTATAGTATGTTTTTATCCGCTGAAAATATTTGCAGATAAAATTATACCGTCTTACGGTTCAGAATTAGTTCCCGTTGAAAACATGGCTCTAAGAATAACTCTTAGTATTTTAATGCTGATTAGCGAATTTGTTATATTATTATCTGTTTTAAGACTGGGTACAAAAGCGGGGAACCTTACAGATAGAGGAATTGTAACAAAATTTCCGTACAACATAATAAGACACCCTGAATATACAATGCAAATTTGTATGATTTCTATTATTACCATACCTGTATTATTTGACAGCGGATTTTTTGTGTTTGAAAAGATTTTATTCGTAACAGGCATTATAGGTTGGGCTATAGTTTACTACGTTAGAGCAATTACGGAAGAAAGAAATTTGATAGATGACCCTGAATACAAAAAATATTGCCAAAAAGTAAAATACAGATTTATACCAAAACTGTTTTAAAACTAAAACCAGTCTAATAAAGGTTTTTCTTTACCAAAGTTTAAACCTAATATATCTTCTCCTACTTTCGATTTTAAGAACTCAGGACTTAAATTCGTAGATAATGGCTCGTGCTTAAATCCGCCCGAACAAAATTTTTCCATAGAAAGTATATCTTTATCCTTGTCGTAAACAGCACTGTAATTTAATCCTTGCTCGACGCAAAAAGGAATTTTTATTTCTCTTTTCTCATTTAATTCGCTGTAATAAGAAAGACCGAAAACTCTGCATATCAAAGGTCTGAAATTATAAACGCTGCATTTTTTATCAATTAAAAACGGGCAAACATAGTGAAATTTTTTACCCTTATAATTATTTTTATCTGCCTTGCACTTTTCAATATTATAAAAAATTTTATCTTTAGCTTCGGAATTTAAAAGTATCGTTCCTGATTTTAAAAAGTCCGCTTCTAACTCTGTGCAAGGATATTCGCCGTTTTCACAGCACAAAGAACATCCCTCTTTGCAGAAAATATATTCTTTTTGAGAGGCAAAATGTTCGTTCAACCTTTGAGTTACGACTCTTATAAACTGGCAATATTTATCAAAATCTTCAGGAGTCATTAAGAAACCGCCGGAGAAACAGAATGTTCATTTTTCTTTTTAAATTGCGCTTCGTATAAAGTTTTATACGCACCATCTGGAATTTGAAGGAGTTCTTCATGAGTTCCGGCTTCCGCAATAACACCTTTATTTATAACAACAATTTTATCAGCATTCTGAACTGTAGATAGCCTATGCGCGATTACAAATACTGTTTTATCCTGCATCAAATTATCAATTGCCTTTTGTACAATGGCTTCCGCTTTATTGTCTAACGCACTTGTCGCTTCATCCAGAATAATAATCGGAGCATTTTTCAAAAATGCGCGAGCAATCGCAACACGCTGTTTTTGACCGCCGGAAAGCAGAATACCTCTTTCCCCAATTTGCGTTTCTAAGCCGTCTTTTAAAGTTTTTATAAATTCATCAAGATAAGCCATTTTTACCGCTTGTTGGAGTTCTTCCTCAGTTGCAGAAGGTCTGCCCATCAAAATATTTTCTCTTATTGTTCCGGAGAATAAGAAATTATCCTGAAATACAACTGCAATATTTTGTCTTAATGATTTAAGAGTATATTCTCTAATATCTAAACCGTTTAATAATATATTTCCTGAAGTAATATCATAAAATCGCGGTAACAAATTGACAAATGTAGTTTTTCCTCCTCCAGAATTACCAACAAGAGCAATTGTCTGCCCGACATCTACTGATAAATTTATGTTTTTCAGTACAGGAGTATTTTTTACATATTCAAAGTTTACATTCTTATACTCAATTTTATAATCTCCGCGCGGCAATTCTATTGCGTTTTCTTTATCCCTGATAGAAGGAACCATATCTAACAAATTAAAAATCCTTTCAATTGAAAAGAATGAAAATTGAACTGAATTTAAGTTGTTTCCGATATTTTTAACAGGAGTATAAAGTAAAATTAACGCTGTAATGAATGACACGAAATTACCGCTTGTAATTTGTTTAGTCATAATCAAATGGCTTCCATAACCGATAGCCGCAGCAATACCTATAGAAACTATTACGTGCATCATAGGAGAAAGCCATTGAGTTTTTTGCACCATTTTTATTCTTAAACTGAAAATGTTTTTTAAGATATCTCTAAATTTGTTAATTTCCCTATCTGCAAGATTATAAGAAGTTATAGTTTTATTACCGGCAAAAGCTTCATTATATTCGGTAATAATAGCAGAATCCGCAAAAACCGTTTTATCTAATACACTTTTAATTATTTTCTGTAATTTTGCAACCGGCGCAAATGCACAGCCTAAAATTACAACCGCAATCAATGCTAATTGCCATGAATTGTAAAACAAAACGCAAACTAACGACACCGACGAGAAAATTCTTTGAACAAATACGCTCAAATTATCCAGTAAACCGGAACATGCACTATCTGCCATGTTATTAAATTGAAACACAACATCACCAGATTTTCTCTTGTCATAATAAGCTGTTGGCAGTGTCAAGAGTTTTTTAAACAAATCAAACTTCAAGCCCTGCGTGATTTTTCCGCCGACCCATGTTGACAAATAAGCCGACATATATTTCAAACCGCCTTGAATTGACGTAAAAGCAACAATTCCCAACGGAATATACCATGGCGAACTTATACTCTTATCAACCATAACAACATCCATATACGGTTTTAAGGCAAGAGCGATAACAGCATCCAAAGAACCAATCGGAATACATATCAACATTGAACACAAAGCCCTAAACCAAACCGGTTTGACATAAGGCCACATACGACCATAGTTAACCACAAAACGCAGTTTTTTTATTTCATTTATTTTTTCTTTTATATTAAACACCTGAAATCTCCGTTAAATACTAGGTTCAAAAAGATTATAACATGAAAATAGCATTAATATATTAAACAATCGTTTTTGCTTTTACTTCATTTAAATAATCTTCAAAAATTTCTACCGCATCCCCAACTAGTTCAATACAAGGACGTTTTTTATAATAATTTTGATTTCGTTCGCTTGGAATAGGAGATGTTGAAGATTCAATGCCCTGCAAAAGCTCACGACAAATTATACTGCCATTTTTTTCTTTGAACCTTTTTGCAAGCTCTTGAACAATTTTATATTGTTCGGCTTTATTATTTTCAGACGTACAAAAAGCAAGCCCTGCAGCCATAAACATACCACTGACAGTTCCGCAAACTTCTCTCATACGCCCCATTCCTCCGCCGAATGAAGATGAGATTTTTATTGCAGTTTCAAAATCCATACCCAATTCTTCACAAAAAACACCCAGAACGGACTGCGAACAATTATATCCTTGTTTAAAAAGTTCTTTTGCTTTTTCTGATTTTACACTCATAGCTTCTCCTTATAAAAAACCACCTTCACAGGTGGCTTTCAAAATGGAGGAGGAGGTGGGATTCGAACCCACGGTACGCTCGCACGTACGACGGTTTTCAAGACCGCTCCGATCAACCGCTCTGGCACTCCTCCAAAACAATT
>CADBQQ010000087.1 GCA_902796825.1 uncultured bacterium | reverse complement strand
CCCAACTTACGAATTTGGCTGAAAACCCAACTTACTTTTTACCCAACATTAGAATATGCTTTTGCAACAAATTTATATGAAGGTTTTATCCGGCCGCTGCCTGTGAAAGTTAACGGTGTTTTTTCCGGTACATGATAAAGAATTAAAGTAGAATCGTCAACTGTAATTGTACCGTTATCAGTACCGCGTTTTAAGAAATACTCGCCGTTATATTCATTTACATAATATTTGTCATTTTCATCTTTTGCATTTACAAAAACTGTTCCCGGTTTTAACCCTGTCAATCCGACACCGTAAGCTCCGTCCATCTTGACATCTCTACCGTCATTCGTTTTTCCGGCATTTAACCTGATTGCATCGAGCTTCAAGTGATGTGGAGAATAATACTTTTCATTATCATAATGAAGCCCTGATGTATTAAATACTGAAATAGCCATTCTGCCATCTGTACTTTGTCTTAATATTGTCGGAAGCTTGACTTCTACATCGCCATCATAAGCACTTTGTAACGGCATCATATATACGGCACCATTATTTAAAGCATTCAATTCAGGTCTTTTACGAACAGACATAACTTCATCAAATTCTTTTTTGTGTTTTGCAATGAACTTTTTATATTTTGACCCATGCCAGTCAAGCCACTCATCATGAATTCGCTGACGCCCCTGCAAATACATATTCTTTGTTTTTGTATCATAACCCGTTGCCCCAACATCATCACCGTCAAACAATGTAGGCATTCCTGGTAGAGCTACAAGATATTTCATCATCCCTAGAAGTTTAGATATAGCAGGATCTATTGCTTGTTCAAAAATATCATTTGAATAATTCTTATCGACAAAATTCGGGAGATTTAAACCATATTTACTTTTTGCTTGACGCAATACCATTTCTATAGAAACATCAATAGGCTTAATACCAAAAGCATCCGCGTCAAACCGCTTATTCATAAACTTGCCCTGACTCAAATCTGAAACAGCTTTGCTTATTGCAACAAAAGCTTTGTCAAATTCTGCTTGAGAAATATTATTATTCCATTTATATCTTTCCAATACATCAATCGCAGCTTTTCTAATTGCATAACCCATTGCAACAGCCTTTGGAGAAATTGCGCAATAATCAAAATGATTAACTTTATTAGGATCAACATCCCCAATAAATATATCATTTACCATTCTGTAAGCCATTTCTCTGTGCTTGTAATCTTCAGGATACGTAAGGTCAGCATAAAACATATCCAAATCCAAAGCCGCACAATGTAAAGCTCTCGGCTTGTCGTGATTACCGATAAACGTATAAGAGTACATAATTGAATCAAGCGAATTAGATTTTAAATACGCTCCGCCACCAATTAACTTGTCATGCAGAAGTTTTTGAATATATTCTGAATCATCACTTAATTTTGAACCGTCTTCAAAACCTCTTGTAAACAATTTAGGAATATCCGTAAAGAAATACTTGTAATTCGCGGTAGAAGTCATGCCTGTTTCGCGTTGGAATTTTTGCAGAATATCATCTTTTGACTGATATTTTCCTGAACGGCTTCCCCATCCGTCATTATACAATGTTTCTTCATCAGTAACTTCCGCCACCATATATGCGTTTGGATTTACTTTTATAACAGATTGATTGAATTTTTTCCAAAAATCAATAACCTGATTCCAAGTAAATTCAAAATTTGAATGCGAATTTCTTAAAGATTCAACATCTGCAATATCTTTAGTCGCATCTATTCTCCAATCAAGCCCGGATTGGGTTTTATCAATAATTAAATCCGCAAGTTGGAAACTTTTTACATCCGTACCTTTAAGAGTTTTATTTATACTATCTACAAGCTCACTGCTCAATGATGAGTCTAAATTTTTAATTCCTGAGCGAATTTTTGAAATAACGTCAAATGCTTCTTCCTGAGGAGATGACGGATTTGTAATTCCTATAGTTTGCAGATGTATATTTTTTAGTTCTTTATAATTATATGAAATTTCACCGGTTTTATTATCTGTATTAACTTCAGCATTCGGTACAAGTGACTTAATTACAGCATACTTTGTAATTTCAGGAAGTAATAAAGGAAGAACATATTTTCCGTATTCTGTAACATTTTCGTTTTCAAATAATTTGCTATTTTCTGGTAATTTAGCGTTTACAGAATTTAATACGGCTTCAGCATAAGAATAAATTTCGCGTGTTTCAAGATTTTCCATTGCCTCATAAGTGCTACGATACTCTTTTGGTAAGTTTTTATTTCCTGATTTATAAATTTCATATCGCTCAACACCTATTTCTTCAGGCACATTTGCTCTTTTTGCAACCAACGGAGAAGCAAATACAGAAACCAAATTGTCTCCAAATTCTATGGAATCTAAAGGGGTATTCATAATTCCTTCAAGAATTTGGTCGTGCTTATCACCATCAGATAATACGCGCTTATGGTTGTATAAATCAGAAAGAACATTCTCCACTTCAGATTTTGACACTTCTGCTTTTACGGATTTTGGCAATATATTACCGTCTGACAAAGCCATAATCTCATTATAAACTTTTGACGGATTGGATTTGGAAATATTGGTTAATTGCTGTGCTATATGCGTTCTTAATATATCATCTGTTTTCTTTGTCCAATATTTGCCCGACTCAACAACATAATCCTGAACCTGAGAATTTCCTCTCAAGATGTTTGCTCTTTCAATTTTTCTTTCATCAGGAGAGAGATTTTTTAATTCTTTATTGTCAGAATTTGAAAATACAAAGTTCAATTTTGCAATATCAGGATTAGCATCCCAAGTTTCAAAACCGCTTTCAAACTTTTCCTCAACATCAAATGTAGAAAATTTTGACAGCATTCTTGAAGCTTGTGCAGAATCCATTCGTAAAGGGCGACGAACTGACGCGTTATATTCTTTTAAACGACGTACATTATCATTATAAACTTCAGGATCTATTTCAAATGCATAAGGAAATACCGAATCATCATGCGTATGCAAATCATAAATATTGTCCGTACTCATCTTTGAATAAGTCTTAATCAAAGAAGTTGTATCTTTTTTTTCTTCGTCAGTCACAAGTCTTGAATCAAAAAACTGAATATATGTCGGTTTAGTTTTATCATATTTACGATTAGAACGAATAATAATTTCACCGCTGGCATCTTGTTTATAATAATAAGGAGAATTTACAATTTTATGCGAAGTATATTTAGAATATTTCCCAAAAACACCTAAGGATAATGGATTATTCTTTATTCCTGAAGCTTTAAACCAATATAAATAAGGCGAATTTTCTCCCCATTTTAGTAAATTTTTAAAATGAACACCCTGCAAACCTTCGTTTACAAAGGCACCATCTGAAACGAAATTCAAACCATGCGCAAACATTTTTCTTTGCAAAGATGCATAATTATTAATATTACCGAGAGAACTTGCTGTTTGCATACAGTTTTTATTCCAATAGGCATGCGCACTAAAATCATCATCGGTAAATACAGGTAAAGAGATTATTCTTCCATAACCATCATACTCCCCAGATTCCACCGCTTTTTCAAGACCAGCGAGAGTACCGCCAAACTTGTTTGCGATAGTTTTAATACCTTCCTTGCCGCGACGCTCTAGTCTTTCGTCTTTTACGATAAGATTTTTGTCATTATAAACATAGCCGACTTTTTGAGAATCTATAATAACAAGTTTCATTGACCCGCCGCGAGATAATGAAGATTTTGACGGAATAACAATATTATAAATTTTCGAATTATCTCCACCATTGCGCTCATCAATACTATCGCCGACATCAATTCTTACACTTGACGATTTACTGTCTTTATTTACAATAACAAAATGGTAACCAAAAGGGGTGTTGTCATCTATTCCAAATGTATCAGCAATATCTATATGATTGACTCCAGAGGAAAGTTTTAAACCGCCTTTTCCCTCTCTACTGTATGCCTTTCCGATAGTTTTATAATTATTATACCTGTCTTTATCCAGTTTAAAAATTTCTAAATAACAATCTTCTTTATTTTCATCAAACGGATAGCTGAAATCATACGTTCTAAAGCCCATTTCATCTTTTGAGGCTTTATAACCACCAAATGTCAATCTTGACTTCTTTGAGTTTTCAATATTAAAGTTAACCTTCACGTGAACTACCCCTTTACCCCAATTATAACAGGGCTGAAAAATCTTTTTTGCCAGAAATACAACCATTATTAAGAAATTTTTACAAATAAAATACTAAAATAGAAGAAATAATTTTTTCGTATATAATGTAATGGTGTAGAAAATACAATTATTGAAATTAAAAATACGGAGAAAAACATGTTAGCAACAGAAATAAAGTATGATATAAAAGATATTAATTTGGCAGAACAAGGGAAAAAGCAAATAGATTGGGCATTTAAAGATATGCCTGTTTTGAAAAAAATAAGAGAAAGATTTATTGCTGAAAAACCATTTGCAGGTTTAAAACTTTCTGCCTGTGTTCACGTTACTAAAGAAACTGCAGCATTATGCACCGTAATGCAAGCCGGCGGAGCGGATGCAATATTAGTTGCTTCAAATCCTTTGTCTACTCAGGATGACGTTGCAGCTGCACTCGTAAAATATTATAATATTCCTGTTTTTGCTGTTGCAGGCGAAACAGTTGAACAATACAGAAACCATATTGACGAAGCTTTAAACCACAACCCAGATATTATTATAGATGACGGGAGTGATATGGTTTCAACACTTCACGAAAAAAGACCTGATTTAATAAGCAAAGTAATCGGTTCAACAGAAGAAACAACGACGGGAATTATTCGACTTCAAGCAATGGAACAACAGGGTTCACTCGGCTTCCCTGCTGTAGGTGTTAATACAAGTTTAACAAAACATTTATACGACAATAGATATGGAACAGGGCAAAGTGCATTTGACGGTGTTCTAAGAGCTGCAAATATTCTGATTGCAGGCAAAACCGTTGTAGTATCAGGTTACGGCTGGTGCGGCAAAGGTGTTGCTTTAAGAGCAAAAGCTCTTGGGGCTAACGTAATAGTATGCGAAGTAGACCCGCTAAAAGCTTTAGAAGCTGCAATGGAAGGATATAGAGTAATGCCTATAGCTCAAGCCGCATTAGAAGGAGATTTATTCCTTACTGTAACAGGTGATAAACATGTAGTTGATGTACAGCATTTGTTATCAATGAAAGATGGTGCTTTTGTCGGAAACGTAGGTCATTTTGACTGGGAAGTTAACGTCGGAGATTTAAGAGCTTATACAAAAGAAATTAAACAAATTCGACCGGCATTAGAAGAATATGTTTTAAATAACGGAAAATCAATATATGTACTAGCTGAAGGCAGACTTGTAAACCTTATCGCTGCCGAAGGTCATCCTGCAAGTGTTATGGATATGAGCTTTGCTAATCAAGCTCTCGGTATTGAATTCCTCGTAAAAAACAAAGGAAAATTAGAAAATAAACTTTATACGCTTCCTCACGAAGTTGATGTTAAAATAGCACAACTTAAACTTCAATCAATGGGAATTTCAATCGATACTCTGACAGCTGAGCAGGAAAAATATTTAAACAGTTGGAAAATCAGTTAAGAGCAAAAACTATTTATTCACGTTCTTTTACTGAAGAAATTAATGCTGTTACAATAAATAAAAGACCAACAAGCCCTGTAACGACTTCAGGAACACTGTGGACTGTTGAATAAAGCATTATCATAGCAAGAAACCCTATTGCCCAGTGAGCACCGTGTTCTAAATACTTAAACTTGGCCAAAGTTTTTGTTTCGACAATAAGCATTGTTAATGACCTTACAAACATTGCGCCAATACCCAGACCTATAGCAATAATCACAACATCACGGCTAAGCGCGAATGCCCCCAAAACCCCGTCTAAAGAAAAGGAAGCATCAATCAATTCAAGATAAATAAAACTTATCAATCCCGTACATTTTACAGCATCTGCTCCGCATTTTGCCATACGCAATTCTTCATGCTTTTCTAAAAAATGAGAAAGTCCGTCTATCATCAAGAACGTTATAATACCTGCAATACCGGACATGATAACGCTGACTTTTTGTTCTTCAGGAATAACCGTTTGCAGAAAAGACAATATAAACAAAGAAATAATTATTTCAATGCCCCTAATATGATCTAAATAAGAGACCGGTTCTTCTATAAATTTAATCCAATGAACACTTTTTTCGTGATTAAAGAAATAATTAAGAAATAACATTATTAAGAACAGACCACCAAAAGTAACAATTGGCGCATGCGCGTCTTTCAAATACATCGCATATTTCATAGAATCAGATACCGCAAGCTTTGCAACTGTAAGCATATCGAGTTTTGCAAAAACAGCAACAACTAATATTGGGAACAGAAATCTCATACCAAAAACAGCAATTGCAATACCCCAAGTCAAAAACCTGTGGCGCCATTTTTCCGACATATTTTCAAGCTTCATCGCGTTAACAACCGCATTGTCAAAAGACAAGCTAATTTCTAATATAGCAAGAACACTTGCTATAAAAACAGCAAATACTCCGCTTCCGGCTTGAACATGCTCGCCCCAAAAATATGCTGCGATAATGCCTATAAAAGTAACCCAAAATGATTCTGTAAAATACTTCAACATAATACTCTCTCTTTATAACAAAATAAACCGACTTTTTTATCCTGAACATGTTTCAGAATCTTAAAAATCGGTTTATTTATAAATATTTAACTACTTTGCATCTTCGCTAACTTCTGAACCCGGAACATAATACTGATAAGTATCAGGACCATTTTCAGGGAATACAAGCAAGAAATTTTGACCTTTTCTTATAACACCTGCTTTTCCTTTATAGAAAGCATAATATTCTTTTGTAATAGGCAAACTTTCTTCCTGAAAGTTTACATAACTAACAGGAACAAATACAAAACCACCGTTAGCCGCAGGAGCAACTTTACCGGTTACTTGATAGCCTTGAAAAAGCATAAAATCGTAATTCAATCTTGTATTTGCGTTCATTTGTACATGCATAACAGCCGGAGGATTTGAAACATTGAAATCTTCTAAAGCTGATACTTGAATTGTTTTTGCATTTGCGCTTTGAGCCAAACCTAAAGAAAGAATTAATCCAAAAATTGCGCTTAATAATTTTTTCATTTATCTTACTCCTTTTTTTTAATTATTATCGTCTTTATAATCAGGAAATTTTAAATAAAAAACCTCCGATTTTTCAATATTTATTTCTTGTCCTTTTTCTACATAAGATACAGGACTAGCTTCATATACAGAAACTGCGGAAGATTTCAATCTGTTATCTTCTTTGTTCTTAACCGCACCCTCTACTGCTGAGATGCCCATACTGAAACCTTTTATAAAAAAGTTCCCAACGCTTTTTGCAGCTGATTCTGCGATTTGCCCTTTATTTAAAAGAGTTGTATATTTTCCTTTTATATCTGAATTTATATTGTGATTGTTTCCATCTACATCAATATAAGATATAGGTTTAAAAGAAAATGTTGCATCTCTTTTTAATCTTTTAGGACTTTTTACATCAACTAAATTACCCGTAACAACTAAGCCTGCAGGAATAATCCCTTTTTTAGTATTAATGTCAGACACAGTCTGTATAGTAATTGTTGACGGAGGGTTAGCTGTTGAGAATGAACTCAATGACTTAACCTCTATTGTTTTGGCTTCTGCTTGAGAGATTGAACCAAACAATATAATGCTAATAAAACTCAAAAATAAAATTTTTTGCTTCATTTTTCTTAACCTGATAAAATTATATTATCAGATTTTCTAAAAAAATCAAATATATTAGGATTTTTTTAGATATTTTGACAAATATTTACCCGTATAAGATTCTTTACATTTCATAACTTCTTGCGGAGTACCTTGAGCAACTACTTTACCTCCGTCAACTCCACCTTCAGGTCCTAAATCTATTATATGGTCTGCAATTTTTATTAAATCAAGGTTATGTTCAATCATAAGTATTGTATTACCTTGATCCGCGAGAGCATGAAGAATTTTCGCAAGTTTATCCAAATCAGCCCAGTGTAAACCTACAGACGGTTCATCAAGCAAATAGAGTGTTTTACCTGTCGAGCGTTTATTTAATTCTGAAGCTAGTTTTATACGCTGAGCTTCGCCACCTGAGAGTGTTGTTGCGCTTTGACCTAACTTCATATAATCAAGCCCGACATCATTAAGAGTTTTTAATTTGTTCTTAATCGCAGGAATGCTGTCAAAAAATTCAAAAGCCTCTTTAATACTCATATTCAAAACATCATCAATGGTTTTGCCTTTGTATTTTACTTCAAGAGTCTCTCGGTTATATCTTTTTCCACCGCATACATCACATTTCACATAAACATCGGACAAAAAATTCATTTCAATTTTAACAAGTCCGTCACCTTTGCAGGCTTCGCATCTTCCGCCTTTGACGTTAAAACTAAATCTTCCGGGTTTATACCCGCGAACTTTTGCCTCGTTTGTCTTTGCATACAAATCTCGAATTGCGGTAAACACGTCTGTATAAGTAGCCGGATTTGAACGTGGAGTTCTTCCTATCGGGGACTGATCAATATCGATAATTTTATCAATATTTTCAAACCCTAAAATATCATCGACACCTTGAGGTTTCGGTTTGTTTTTACGCAATTTATGTATTGCAAATTCGTAGAGCAAATCCTGCATTAAAGTCGACTTACCGCTTCCTGAAACACCAGTTAATACAACTATTTTCCCAAGCGGTATATCTACATCAATATTTTTCAAATTATTTAAATGTGCATTTTTAATTTCAAGAAAATGCCCGTTACCGCTTCGCAAAGTTTTGGGAATAGGAATAAATTTCTCGCCGCTTAAATATTTGCCTGTAATCGAATTTTTAGCAGCTTCGATATCTGAAACAGAACCCTGTGCAATAATTTTTCCGCCGGAAGCACCTGCTTTTGGACCTATATCTACAATATAATCCGCACTGCGAATTGTATCTTCATCATGCTCAACTACAATCAGAGTATTACCCAAATTACGCAATTTAAACAATGTTTTTATCAACATATCATTATCACGTTGATGCAAACCAATTGAAGGCTCATCAAGCACATACAAAACTCCGCTCAAACCGCTTCCGATTTGAGACGCAAGCCGAATACGCTGAGATTCACCACCTGAAAGAGTTCCTGCCATTCGAGCAAGATTTAAATAATGTAAACCGACATCAATCAAAAATTTCAATCTTGCACGTATTTCATCAAGAATTTGTTTTGCGATTGTTAATTGATATTCCGATAAATCAAGATATAAGCCTGTTATAAAATTAAAAGCATCATCTATAGACATTAAAGTAAATTCATAAATATTTTTATCTTTAATTTTTACAGAAAGCGGAAACGGTTTTAACCTTGCGCCGTGACATTCCGGACAAGGCTTTGCGACCATAAATTTTTCAATTTCTTCTCGCCAATAATCTCCGGAAGCATCGTTATAACGCTTTTCAAGATATGGAATAACCCCCACAAAAGGCATTGTTCTTGTAACATAACGACTTGTACCAAAATCTTTTACTCGAATTTTTATAGGTTCAGATGTTCCGTAAAGAATTGCATCTTGTTCCTCTTTTGTTAAAGATTCAAAAGGAGCGTCCATATCTATATTTTTTGCAGCACAAACACAAGACAACAAATCATTATAATAAGTAGTCGCACTACGAGTTGCCCACGCATAAATTGCACCCTGATTAATAGATAATGATTTATCCGGCACAACAAGGTCAGGATCAACAATAAAATCCGCCCCTAATCCGGAACACCTTTCACACGCCCCATAAGGAGCATTAAAAGAAAAAATTCTCGGAGTAAGTTCTTCAAAACTCAAATTACAATCCGGACATGCCAGCTTTTCGCTGAAAATTATTTCCTGCGCGCCTATTACATCTACAACTATAATTCCGTCGGCTTTTTTTAACGCAATTTGAACACTATCAGCAATCCTTGAACGTGCAGACTCTTTCACAACTATTCTATCAACAACTACACTGATATCGTGACGTTTTGATTTTTCAAGTTCAATTTCATCTTCGTCCAGATTATAAATTTCTCCGTCAACTTTAACCCTTACAAAACCTTCTTGCGCAAGTTCTTTAAAAAGAGATGAATATTCACCCTTTTTACCTTTTACAACAGGAGCGAGAATTTGGATTTTAATTCCCTCGCCAAGCTGTATAATTTTTTCAACAATTTCATCAAGTGTCTGAGGTTTTATAGGTTTTCCGCAATTCGGGCAGTACGGAGTACCCACACGCGCATATAAAAGTCTTAAATAATCATATATTTCCGTAATCGTTCCGACAGTAGAACGCGGGTTATTACTTTTTGATTTTTGATCAATGGAAATCGCCGGCGATAAACCGTCAATATATTCCACATCAGGCTTGTCTAATTGACCTAAAAATTGACGTGCGTATGTTGAAAGGCTCTCCACATAACGCCTTTGTCCTTCTGCAAAAATCGTATCAAAAGCAAGCGAACTTTTCCCTGAGCCTGAAACACCGGTAAACACTACCAGTTCATTTTTAGGAATTTCTAACGATACATTCTTTAAATTATGCTCTTTAGCCCCGCGAATTTTAATCTTATCTGCCATAGTAACAACATTATCATACGACTAAAATAAAATTTCAACTTTACAAATTGCGGAAAATATGTTAATATAACAATGCCTATTGTCTCAGTTTAAGTTAAAAATATTGTCCTTGAAGAAAGGATAATGTTTCTATGGGAAAGAAATCAAAAAAATACCCCGCATATACAAGCGGTAGTGTTGTAGTAAACGGAAGAACAGTCGCAACTTCCACAAAAGATAAAAATAACAACACTATAAGTGCAAGCTACAATATGTCAGATGATGAAAAGAAATTATACGATTCAATTCAAAACGGTATGTATAATTCTTTAAACAACTTTTACAGTATAAGTGATGCTCAAAGACAAGAATGGCACAATCAAATAAATGCTCTAAGAAATCAAGGTATAGATAGCATTAATAATATTTATACCCCAATGGAAAGCAATCTTAAAAATGATGTCGCAAGACGCTTTGGTAACCTTAACAATTCTGTTTTTCTGGACAACCTCAATAGTATTACTGATAAACGGGCAAAAGCCGTCGCAGATTTAAGCAATAATTTATTAGCAATTCAAAATGATTTATATAATCAAGAACTTCAAAACCGAATGAACTCACTTACACTTTTAAACAACCTGAATTCGGTAATGAACAATAATATTCTTGCTTATACAGGACTTGCTAATACAAATTCAAATCTTGGCAACAACTACAACAGTAACGCATACAATGCGTCAAATTCATCTTCTTCCGCCTGGAACTCAATGTTTGCAAACCTGGCAGGAACCGCTGCCAAAACAGCATTATCGTTCATATAAATATTACCGTGCGGCTCATAATGAGCCGCACATTTATTAAGAAATATTACAAAAATTTTAATACGAGGCAATTATTTCACTCTTATATACTTTATATATATAACGATACAAATAAGAGGATTTATCATGAGCTACTTAGGCAAAATGATGGCTAGATCACAACCGGCAGGAATGAATCACGTAAACTATCAATATGGTGCATCGAACAGATACCAAAACATGCAAATGCAAATGATGCAGATGCAATTTGAGCAGCAAATGGCAATGTATCAGATGATGAATACTCCGCAATATACCATTCACACACATGAAAAGCAGAAGCACGGAGGTTTCTTCGGAGGTATTTGGGACGCTATAACTTCAGGTGTGGGAGCGTATACCGGAAAAGAAATTGGCGGATATACTGATACAATAACCACTACCGGCGGATTTGGTCCTTCACAGACTATTTCACTTTCATCTAACGGAGGATGGGGTTCTACAATCGGAAGCGCGCTCGGAGGAGCGTTCAAACAAAGCGGTGTACAGGCAACGAGCAGTCAAAAAACACAATCCTCAGATAACCATAAAGCTGATTGCGAATCTTTAAAAAGTTTAAATCCTGATTATAATATTATATATAGAGACGGACAGTTTATGGCAAGCAGTAAAGACGGTTCAAAAACAATAACAGCAGAGACTTTTTCGGAGATGGATAAGGCATTGAAAGAAGATAAAACGAAAGCCGCGCCTAAAACACAAAATACAGAAGAAGAAGAAACCGAAGAAGATGCATAACACAAAAAGAAAGGACAATAGCTCCTTTCTTTTTTATTATTTAAATAAAAATTTCTAAACCTTTCTTATGATTGATTAAATATATAAAAAAATTTTCCGACTAAACAATCAAAAGAAAGGATTTTTATGGCAAGAATTATCGAAGGTCAAAGAAGAATTATCCAACTATCGGTAGAGGATATTTTAAATATCGTGCGCGAATACCAGCGTTTAACATATAAAAGCTGCTGCTACGAACATACAAGAGAAATTTTAAAACGCAATCAATTATACCTACCGGAGGATTAAATAAACATATTCATGCTAGAATATAACCAAAAAGGATAATTCTATGCAATTTATAGACAAAGCAAATATTAAAATAAGCTCAGGCAAAGGCGGAAACGGTGTTGTAGCCTGGCGCAGAGAAAAATTCGTTGATCGCGGAGGACCGGCAGGCGGCGACGGCGGCAACGGGGGAAGTGTTTATCTTATTGCGGATGAGGGAATGTCCACTTTAATGGACTTTACTTACCGTTCAATATTTAAAGCTGATAACGGAGAAAACGGCTTTAAGAAAAGTATGCACGGTAAGAGTGCAAAAGATTTATACATAAAAGTTCCGACAGGAACTCTTGTTCGCGATCTTAAAACAGGTAATATTATTGCCGATATGACCGAACACGAACAGAAAGTTCTAGTTGCAAAAGGAGGCAAAGGCGGCAGAGGGAACACGCATTTTTGCACCCCGCAAAACCGCGCACCTCAATACTGTGAACCGGGAGAGCCTGGAATTGAACGTAATTTGCAGCTTGAATTAAAACTTATAGCTGATGTCGGGCTTCTGGGATTTCCTAACGCAGGAAAATCGACATTTATAAGTCGTGTTTCCGCAGCAAAAGCAAAAATTGCTGACTATCCTTTTACAACAATAGTGCCAAATCTTGGAGTAGTAAGAAAATCTTCCGGTGATGGTTACGTAATTGCTGATATTCCTGGATTAATCGAAGGTGCTTCAGAAGGTGTCGGATTAGGACATGACTTTCTAAGGCACGTCGAAAGATGCCGTTTTTTACTTCACATTGTGGACGGAACAGAAGAAAATCCGCTTAACAACTACAAAATCATAAATAACGAACTTGCAAAATACTCTGACAGATTAGCAAATCTTTTCCAAATAGTAGCAATAAATAAAATTGATTCAATCGAACCTGAAAAGCTGGAAGAACTAAAAGCGGAGTTTAAATCTATAGGAATAACTCCATATTGCATTTCCGCAGTAACCGGCGAAAATATCGAAGAATTAAAACATGAACTCGAAAATAAAGTTAACACAATTCCAAAACCGATTTCAGAAGTAAATATAGAAGAAGATTTAGACGCTACAAATAACGACGATAATTATTGGGAAGTTCAAAAGATTGATAAAAACACCTATATTGTTAACGGCGGCAAAATTATCCGAATTTCTCAAGTTACAGACCAACGGAGTACAGAACAAGTTATACGTTTACAAAAAACAATGACCGCTATGGGAATAATGACAGAATTAAAACGTATCGGCATTCAAAACGGTGACACCGTAATAGTCGGCAAGCTTGAACTTGAATACTGGGAAGATGAAGTATATAAATAATAGTGAGTAAAGTGAATAAGGTAATAAGTGAATAAGTTCATATCAGGCTATTAATTTATGTCAACAGAGTACTAAAATGACATTAATAAATACTCTGTAACGAACTTAATCACTTCTTCATCTATTCACTATTTCAAAATTTTATGCTAAAATTATTAAAAAGGAGAGTTTAGTTATGGCAAGATTAATCAGACCTACAATGGCAATAAGATGTGTTCAATCCGGATGCAAATGCTTATTTGAAGTAGCAGAAGTTGAAAAAGGAAAACAACAAGAAGTAGTTTGTCCAAATTGCGGCGAACATTATGTTTACCCAATATATGACGAAGAAGAAAAATAACCCTCTCTCTTTGTGAGAGGGAGCCGGTGTTAGCGAGCAATGCGAGCTTTACAGCGGCGGGAGAGGGTAATGTTCAATAATACAGACAAACGATACAACCAATTTAGTGCATATTTAAAAAATCGATTTGGCGCAAAAGTTTATAAAATAACAATAGATGCAGGGTTTTCCTGCCCAAATCGAGATGGAACAATATCTTCAGGAGGTTGTATTTTTTGTGACGATACGGGAAGTTTTTCTCAAGCACATTCTAACCTCTTAACAATTGAACAACAAATTGAAGAAGGGGTGAAAAACCTTTCTCAAAGATTTAAAGCCGAAAAATTCATGTCATATTTTCAGGCTTACACAAATACTTACAAACCTGTAAACGAACTTGAAAAAATATACCGCGCATCACTCAATCATCCTGACATTGTAGGAATTTCAATAGGTACACGTCCTGATTGCGTCGATAATGACAAACTAAATCTGATTTCAGACATAAGTAAAGATTACTACACATGGATTGAATACGGCTTACAGTCAAGCCATGACAAAACTTTGAAAAAAATAAATCGTGGTCATAATTTCGATTGTTTTCTGCGCGCATACGAAAAAACGAAAGAAAAAGGAATAAATGTTTGTGTTCACGTAATTTTAGGATTATGGGAAACTAAAGAAGAAATTTTGCAAACAGCACAGAAACTCGCCGAATTAAAAATAGACGGTATAAAAATTCACATGTTATGCGCTCTTCAAGGCACAAAATTATGGCAGATGTATGAAGATGGCGAAATAGATTTCATGAGCGAAGAAGAATATGTTTCTTTAGTTTGCGATTTTTTGGAAATTTTACCACCGGAAACAACGGTACACCGCCTTGCCGGCAACGGATACCGCAAGACTCTGGTTGCGCCACGCTGGCTTGGTGCAAAATTAGATTGTTTAAATAAAATAGATAGAGAATTTTTAAGAAGAAATTCATACCAAGGAAGTAGATACCCTTTACAAACCGGCATTAATG
>CADBQQ010000086.1 GCA_902796825.1 uncultured bacterium | reverse complement strand
CTGAACCGATTGTGTGTTCTTTTGTAGAAGCACCAACAACGGCAATTGACTTCGGTTTCATGATTTTGTCTAAATTTGCTGTCATTTGTTTATCCTTTCTTGTTTTTTTATTTGTTACCGTGAATTTATTTTAAGTTCAGGATGACAGAGTAAAATTTAAGAATATCCGTTGGGTATCCATTCTCTTACTCTGAATTTTGCACCTAATTCGGAAGCAATTTTTTCGCATTGCTCAAGGTTTAAGTGCTGACCTTTGTAACCATCTACAACGCTTGCAACTGTTGAAATATCTTCATCGGCGCAAGCCTTAATAAAATTTTTAACTTCTTCGTAAGCATTATCAAAAACGGGTTGAGAATATTTGTTATATTCTTCCGAATTTTCACCGTTCAAGCTTACTGAAATTTCATCTACTAATCCTTTTAATTCAGGCACTATATTTCGTTTGTATACGTAATTGGCATGTCCGTTTGTATTAATTCGTATTTTTGTGTTTGGATATTTTTCTTTTATATATTTAGCAGTTTCTTTTAAAACATCTAGTTTTAATAGGGGTTCGCCATATCCGCAGAAAATCACTTCCTCAGACATTTTAAAATTCTTTAATTGATTTATAACATCATTCGCATTTGAATTTTCATTATCAAGCCATAATTTTTGCCCGCAAACATCATCTTTGTCTTTGCGCAGACAGAATATACAATCATTTGTACATTTATTTGTAAGGTTTATATAAATCTTATTATCAAGTTCGTAAACTAAAATATTTGACATGCCAAATCCTTATGCCCACATTATCTTACAGACATAACTGATTTGCAAATAAAAAAGAAACTTATTGAAAATTATTTGTAATATCGTAAATATATTCTAAAATTCGCGCAAAGTATTTTAAGTCTGAATTTCCGTTTAAAACCAAATCGGCTTCTTTTCTAAACGGTTTTACATATTTTTCACCGGCTTGGGCGATATAATTCCAATGCTTTAAGGCATTTTCTACACTTTGATTGCGTTCTTCAACGGCTCTTGATACGAAACGTTCTTTTCTCAAATTATTTTCTGTTTCTACGTAAATTTTTATATCAAAAACATCTTTGACATCTTCATACATCGTCGCAATGCCTTCAACTACGATGATTTTCTGAGCTTTAACATCAAAAGCTTTCGGAACTGAAACACCGGTGCCGTTTGGCAAATACATAGGGGCTTTTATATCTATTCCGTCAGACAAATCTTCAAGATCGTTTCTAAGTATATCAAGTTGAAAACTTGTCGGTGCATCTACGTCGTAACCGTTATCTCTAAGGCTGTCAAATGAGCCGTACTTGTTAATTAATCCTGAAATATCGTTAAAATAGTTATCTGTACTCAAAACTGTTACAGGCATGGATAATTGTTCAATTACATTTTTAATTTCATGACAAATTGTAGATTTCCCGGAAGCAGATTCTCCAGTTACACCAATGAGCATACGCTTTTTATTATTGTCTATAATTCGTCTTGAAAATCTGTTTATAAAATTCGGATTTATTGCATTAATAATAGGAACATCCTGTTTTTTGTCATAAACAAAAATTTGTTTAAATTTCGATTGGAGGTAAAATGCCAGAAGCTCACGTCCTGATTTGGAACTTAAATCCGGTTTTAAAATTTTATCGGTATCTTTTTCAATTATTGATTGCATGTTTATTCCAATAACTTTGCGGGATAGACATGATAATACATGAGAAAAAAAATTTTTGCTACTGTTTTATTAAAATTTTTTTTTTTGATAATATAAAAATGCAAATACTTTATACTAAGAAGGGGGATAAATGGAAACACTTACTGCAAATGAGGGGTTAATTACCAAAGTTATAGGTCCTGTAATTGATGTTGAGTTTCCTGACGGAAATTTGCCTAAGATATATTCAGCACTCAATATTTATAATTCTGACGGAACAAAAATTGTTGCGGAAGTTCAGCAAATGTTGGGTTCTAACAAAGTCAGAACAGTTGCAATGTCATCTACTGATGGTTTAAAACGTGGAATGAAAGTTATTAATACTAATGAGCCTATAAAAATCCCTGTAGGTAACGCTATTCTCGGGCGAATTTTAAATGTAACAGGAGACCCTGTTGATAATGAGGGTGCTATTGAGACAAATACTTATCTTCCTATACACAGAGACGCCCCGAAACTTGTTGATCAAAATACAGATGTCGAAATTCTGGAAACAGGTATAAAAGCTATTGATTTGTTACAGCCTTATCAAAAAGGCGGAAAAATCGGTCTTTTCGGTGGTGCAGGTGTTGGAAAAACCGTATTAATTCAAGAATTAATTCATAATATTGCAATGGCGCACAACGGTGTTTCTGTTTTTGGCGGTGTTGGTGAAAGAACACGTGAGGGTAACGATCTTTGGAATGAGTTCAAAGAAAGCGGAGTTATTAATAAAGTTGGTCTTATATACGGTCAAATGAATGAGCCGCCGGGAGCCAGAATGAGAGTTGGTTTATCAGCTCTTTCTGCGGCGGAATACTTTAGAGATTATTCAAAACAAGACGTTTTATTATTTATCGATAACATATTCAGATTTACTCAAGCAGGCTCCGAAGTTTCGGCTTTACTTGGCAGAATGCCGTCTGCGGTTGGTTATCAACCTACGCTTGCTACTGAAATGGGTGAATTGCAAGAACGTATCACTTCAACAAAAGATGGTTCAATTACATCTGTTCAAGCAATTTATGTACCGGCGGATGACTTGACCGATCCGGCTCCTGCTACAACTTTCTCTCACTTAGATGCTTCTACTGTTTTATCAAGAAACATAGCTTCTTTAGGTATTTATCCGGCAGTAGACCCGCTTGAATCAAATTCAAGAGCTTTAGATCCGAATATCGTAGGTGAAGAACATTATGAAGTTACCAGAAAAGTTCTTGAAATTCTCCAAAAATATAAAGATTTGCAAGATTTGATTGCGATTTTGGGTATGGACGAGCTGTCAGAAGAAGACAAAGAAACCGTTAATCGAGCAAGAAAAATTCAAAGATTTTTGTCTCAACCATTCTTTGTAGCGGAACAATTCACCGGAAATAAAGGTAAATATGTTAAAATTGAGGACAGTGTAAAAGGTTTCAAAGAAATTATTGAAGGCAAATATGATGATTTACCTGAACAAGCTTTTTATATGGTTGGAACAATTGACGAAGCTGTAGAAAAAGCCAAAACTATGAAAGAGTAATTTATGAAATTGAAAATCATAACACAGGAAAGAATTGTATTTGACAGCGAAGCCGACGAAATCTATACTCGCGGAATTGACGGAGAGTTTGGACTTTTAAAAGGTCACGTACCTGTTATGGCCGCGCTTGACATCGGTGTAACCCGCGTAAAAACAGGCAATACAATGCAAATGTTCACTACTATGGGAGGAATATTACAATTCAAAAATGATGAATGTCTTATTCTCACCAATACAGCTGAAGCCGGTGATGAAATAGATGAATTAAGAGCAAAAGAAGCTCTTGATCGTGCGAAGAAACGTTTAAAAGAAGCTAAAGCAAGAATTGATGCAAAACGTGCCGAAGCTGCCGTTGCAAGGGCAGAAGCCAGACTGAAAGCTAAACTGGGCAATCAAGCGCATATTAGTGAATAAAGGGAATAGGGGAATAAGTTCGTTACTTATTCCCTTATTTCCTCAATTTATAAAACCGTAAGTTGGGCTTTCAGCCCAACAGATTAGCAGTTTTATTCTCCGCTTTTAATTGCACTCCAGGCTTTCACGTCCCAGCGTTCATATTTTATTAAGTAGTAATTCCCGTCTTTTATGTATTCCATGGTGGCTTCCTGATAAATTTCTTCTTCTTCATTCACAGGCGGCATTCCTGCTTTGGCGCGTTTTTTATTCGTTTTTGCGATTTCTTTATCTTTTTTTTTCTTGATTTTTAAAGCTTTATCATCCATAATTTGTGATTTTTCAGAAGTTTCAATTTCTAGTTTGAATACAGGCATAATCGCAATAGGCTGTTTACCCTGAATTAAAATTAAAAACTCTCTGTCATCTGATAAAGCTAATTCATAATGTCCTGCCGGTATATAATTACCTTGACCGTCAGAAATTGAATCTACAATTGATAATGTAGGATATGAAGATTCTCTCAGGCTGTATCTGTATATAGAGTCCGTTCCGAGAATTTCTCCTGATGTAATAGTCGGATATTGCGGATAAGCACGGGTTTCTGAGTGCATTAAAATATTTTCAACGTACATTCCTTCAAGCATTTTTAAATTCTTTCTAACATTGTTTTAATGCTGTTTTTAATTTCGGCAAAACTTTTGCCCAACGCTCGTTCACTGCCTACAAAAATAAGTGATAAATATTTTTGAGAATTCCCCAAACAATTTTCTTTTAGCAATGTTCGATAACTTTCGCGCATCAAACGTTTTAACCGATTTCTTTTTACTGCGCGCTTATGTGTTTTTTTACTTACAACAAAACCGGCTTTTGTCGGAGTTTCTTCTTTTTTTAAAATTCCTGCAAACAAAGTTACTCCGCCCGAATGGGTGGAGTGCCTTACTTTATATGTTGCTTTAAAAGCTGAACGTTTTTTTAATCTGTATTGTTTTGGAAGCAATTATGCTCTTTCTTTAGCTGTAATAGCTAATTTGTGGCGACCTTTTGCACGACGTCTGTTTATAACTTCTCTACCGCCTGCTGTAGCCATTCTTGCTCTGAAACCGCTTACGTTCTGTCTTTTTCTTTTTGTGCCTTCTAGTGTACGTTTCATTTTTATATTTCCTTTGCTATTTATTTGTCGTATAATTCAGATGTTATAGTAAAAAAAAATATTAGTCAACAATTGACGAAAGGAATGGTTAAATATTATGAAGCAAACTATAGGTTTTATTGGCTGCGGAAAAATGGCAAGCGCAATCATAAGCGGATGTAAAGGGCAGGATTTTGATATAATTGCATCGGAAATTAATGAGGATTTTGCTCAATCAGCTTCAAAAAAACTTGGTATTGAAGTCTTAACCGACAATAAAGAGCTTGTAAAAAAATCGGATGTTATTTTTGTTGCAACAAAACCTAATCAAGTTTCCGATGTTTTAAACGATATAAAAGATTATGTAACGCAGGACAAATTACTTGTTTCAATAGCAGCAGGTGTTAAAACCTCTAAAATTGAAGCTATTATTAAAAACGTTCGTTTGGTTAGAGTAATGCCTAATACACCGGCTCTTGTAAAACTGGGTATGTTTGGTATTTGTGCCGGTAAAAATGGCAATGACAGTGATATTAAATTTGTTGAAAATCTGCTTTCTTCAATTGGTAAATGCATTATTATTGATGAAGTTCAAATTGATATCGTAACTGCTATTTCAGGTTCAGGGCCCGCGTTTTTCTATCAGGTAATTGAAGATATGGCACGCGCGGGCGAAAAACTCGGGCTTGATTATGAAAAGTCACTAATTCTTGCTGCACAAACAGCTTTAGGTTCTGCGCAGATGATTTTTAATCGCGGTGAAACAACTGTACAAACCTTAATTGATAATGTTGCAACCAAAGGCGGATGTACTTTTGTAGGCATTCAACAGATGAAATCCGAAAAATCTGATGAGTTATTTTTCAATGTAATAGAAAAAACAACCAAAAAGGCTTGTGAATTGGGGAAGTAAGCGGTGTTAAAGTGAATCACTTATTCACTATCTAGAAGTGCATATCAAAATGAGGCGGTTTGCCGTTGGTTTTTTCGTCCTCAATACGCATCATTGAACCGATTGTAAAATTCTGAGCTTCAACTTTATTAATTTCAAAAGCCACATCCCCATTGAAAACTTCATGATTTTTATCTAAAAATTCAAATAAAGGAGCCGCCGGAGCTTTAATTAATCCTTCAAGAGTTTCACCGGCTTGCTTCATAGTCCTTTCGGGAACTGCTACATTTAATCCGAAAGGTTTATATGGTCTGTTAAAGTTGAATTGTGAATCAGTCATAATTATCCTTTGTTTTATATTTTTATATTCGGCAGATTTAAAAAAAAGTTTAATGTTTTTAAAAGAATATTAAATTATGTGAACTTTACTTTGATATAATTTTTACCCTTGATATTATTTTGTTATGAGGCACTTAAATGATTTTGAAAATGAATTAAATAAATGCTCAAAATGCGGACTTTGCCAGTCGGTCTGTCCTTTGTACGAAATCAGTAAAAATGATTGCGCTGTCTCAAAAGGCAAATTTATTATGCTTCACGGTGTAGTAAAAGGCGATTTAAAATTATCTGAAAATATAAATAAATATCTTGATATGTGCTTACGTTGTGGGAAATGTACACAGTTCTGCCCTGCCGGTATTGATGCTTGTCAAATTATTAATCACGCAAAAAATGATTATATGAAAGATAAATTATGCGGTTTCATAATAAACGTTTTGCAACGTCATCAAGTCTTTAATACTTTTATTAACATTTTTTCCGGTTTGCTAAAACCTTTTAGGCAAAAGCGTTATGTATGCAAAAATCCGCAAATGAAAGTTCTTTATTTTAAAGGATGTGTTAATAAAATTTTCCCAAATACTGATAAATATATTAACAAAATATTTTCTAAATCAGATATTGAAATTATTGAACCGGATTTTGACTGCTGCGCCTTGCCGTTTTTATCTGACGGAAATCTGAAACGTTTTGAGCAAGCCGCAAAATTCAATATAGGAAAAATGAATGTAGATTATGATTATCTTGTAACTGACTGTGCAAGCTGTGAAGATACAATTTTAAACTACCCGAAATATATTGAAAATTTTAATATTAATCCATCAAAATCCCTAAACTGGGGCAATTTGATTGCATATAAAAATATTAAATTTGAATACAAAAAGCCGTTAAAGGTGACTTTTCACAAACCATGTCATTTAAGAAATGATGTGTTTTTAAAAAAGATTTTAGAAAATTGTACAAATATTGAATATGTAAAAAGTGACGGGTATGATGATTGCTGCGGATTTGCAGGAAGTTTTATATTGAAAAACAACAAGCTTTCAAAGTCGTTAATGCTTAAAAAAGCTGAAAATATAATTAATAGCGGTGCTGAATATGTTATTACCACATGCCCTTCATGCATTTTAGGGCTTAAACTGGGTTTAATGTTCAAAGGCGCCAGAAATATAAAAGTAGTAAGCTTATTAGAATTTTTGTCACTGGCTGACAAAATAACTTATTAAGAATTGTAAACTTCAGCACCTACCAAAAAGCAATTTTTATATGTATATAAACTTTATATACTTGAGAGTACTAAAAAAAGGATTGATAGAGATGGGTCGTACTACTTTTAATATGAACTACGGTAATTATAATCCTGTGATATTTAATTCTAATTATACGCGTTATAATGCATATAATCAGATGACGCCATATATGATGAACTTGTATTCACAGCGCGGCGGTTTTTATCCGATGTATGGTATGGGCCAGCAGCAGCAAAGTTTTGAAGTGAAAACAAGTTTTGGAGAAGAACTCGGTACAATGATTGGCACATTAGAGCGAGAACATCCCGGCACCTTGAAAAAGTGTTGGGAATGGTGTAAGGATACGGCATTTCCTGCAATTGGTAAAGCTGCAACGTGGGCATGGAATGGAATAACAAGTTTATTCTCTAAAAAAGGTGCAGCTACTGAAGAAGCTTAAGAATAAGAAATATAGTTGAAATCATATATAGCAAAAGAGGCATAATATGCCTCTTTTTAATTTAACAAAATAAAAATTATTGACAAAGTGTTTTCAGCGGGTAGTATAGAAATTGTCAATTGAATATTGGGGCGTCGCCAAGTGGTAAGGCAGCTGGTTTTGGTCCAGCCATCTCGGAGGTTCGAGTCCTTCCGCCCCAGATTTATAAAACTCTCTACGGAGAGTTTTTTTTTGCGGAAGGACTCTTCGATGTCCAACCTCTCGCAAAACAATTCACAGG
>CADBQQ010000085.1 GCA_902796825.1 uncultured bacterium | reverse complement strand
GTTCGCTTCGCTCACACGACTGCTCCCTCTCCCGCTCAAATGATGCTGCGGGCGAGGGGATTTTACTTTCCCTTCCCTTACGAGGGAAGGGGTAGGGATGGGTGCCAATTTGCCGATTTCAGCGCGAGGATTATTCCACCCACCTCCATTTCCTGTCGTTCCGAACTTTACAAAAAACATTGATTTTTGTTTCATAACAATTTTCCTCCAATCTTAATTCAAAATTGTATTTATATAATAATTATCATTATTAATTCTAATTATATCATTTTTAATAATATTTTTCAATCCTTTATTATTTTAAATTTGTTATTTATCAACAAATTAACAATTAGAATTAAATAGAGGTATAAAATGAATATCAAAAAACAACTGGGGCAAAGAATTAAAGAACTGAGAAAAAAAAGAGGTTTATCTCAGGAAAAATTATCAGAAAAACTTGATATTAGTCAAAATGCTCTAAGTTTTATCGAAACAGGTGAGAATTTCTTCACTTCAGATACTCTTGAAAAATTAATAACAGCTCTTGAAATTGAACCGGAAGAACTTTTTACATTTAAACACTTGCAGCCTAAAAATGATTTATTGAACGAAATTGTTGAAATTTTGCAAAATAACCCCGAAAAAATACAAGAAGTATACAAAATTACACGCGCACTAACTTTATAATAATTGCTAATTTATCATATTTATTATATTATTAATAAAAAGGAGAGCAAAATGGATAAAGAAACATATAAAAGAATTATGGGTTATGTTCCTACTGTAATCGAAGCTTCTTCGCGCGGAGAACGCTCTTTTGACATATTTTCAAGATTACTAAGAGAAAGAATTATTTTTCTGGGAACTCCAATTGATGATGATGTTGCAGATTCAATCGTAGCACAGCTTTTACTGTTAGACAGCGAAAACCCTGAAAAAGACATTATGTTATACATAAATAGTCCGGGCGGAAGCGTAACCGCAGGATTTGCAATTTACGATACAATGCAGCATATTCGCGCAGATGTTTCAACTATTTGTTTGGGGCAGGCTGCTTCTATGGGTGCTTTCTTGCTTTCATCCGGTGCTAAAGGCAAAAGAATGGCACTACCAAATGCACGTATTATGATTCACCAACCACTTGGCGGCGCAAGAGGACAGGCTACGGATATTGAGCTTGAAGCCAAAGAAATTAAAAGAATGAAAGATCTTTTAATCGGCATTATGGCAGAAAATGCCGGTCAGGATTTTGAGAAAGTAAAAGCCGACTGTGAACGTGATCATTACCTTTCAGCTCTTGAAGCAAAAGAATACGGTTTGATTGATAAAGTAGTATAACTTAACAAAACTTAACAAAATACTTGAAAACATGCAATTCCAACGAGTTGCATGTTTTTATTAAGATGTAGGTTAAAAAAGGTTAGTTTAAAATTTAGTTAGGTAGGTTAGTTATGGGATTACTGATGTATTCTGCGCATGTCCATAACCTGATTCATCGCAAATATGAATTAGAGAAAAAACTATTGGACATCAACAAACAATATGAAGATTTGCACAAATATGCCGAACGTGTCGGCAAAGGCAACATGACATTAAGCGATATGCTGAGTATGCCAAGTTCAATGATGGGCAGAGCAATGAACTTTATAGGATTTGCTCATAACAATGCAATGCAGTACGCCACAACTCAAGGTCCGCAATATGAACAATGGATGATGATGCAAAACGGCGGAATGCAAGATCCTCAGCAAGCCCAAATGATGCATAATTATATTATGACTCAGCTATATTATCAAGCAAGAGAACAAGCTGCCGAGCTTGAAAAACGAAACTTAAACGAAATCGACAGAGAACTTCAAGAACAAAAAGAAGAACTTGAAACCGATTTAAAAATTGTCGAAGAAGAATTAAAAACATACAAACAACAGAAAAATGAAGCAATTAAAGATATTGTACCTAACTTCGGCAACGGTTAACAAACATACAAGACTTACCCTTAATAAACTAACTGGCGGAACTTTTAAACAAGTTCCGCTTTTAACATAGTATAATTTTATCAACACGTACATCAAAATTTTCGACAGGCAATTTTTTTACATACAACTGGCGAGGTAATAAAACAATAGACTTAAAAAAATCTGCATTTTTCTTCAAAAATCTGTCATAATACCCGCCACCATAACCAAGTCTATAACATTTTTCATCTGCAAGTAACGCCGGAACAATGACTAAATCTAAGATATTAGGACTTACACTGCCGCAAACAGGTTCAAATACACCCAAACTTGATTTAACAAGTTCCTCCTGTGAATGATAAGGACAAACTTCTAAATTTTCATCGTTTACACGCGGTAAATAAAAATTTTTATCATCATTCAAAAGCTCCCGCAAATCAATTTCAAATTTCATAGGATAATAAATCATTACGTTTTTTGAATTAATATATAAATCATCTTCACGCAACAACTGCACCAACTTATGAGAAATCAAGTCTCTCGGCAAACTTTTACGTATATTTTTGGCTTCAACTCTCAAATTAATTTTATTATCCATGCTTATAATATACAATAAAAATCCTCGCATTCTTTATTAGAAAAAACGAGGATTAAACCTTTCAAACACGAGAATTTTTACACAACATCAAATATTATCTATAAAATATAGCATGCCAGAAGTTCTTCACCTGATTCTCTCATTTTTCTTAAGGCTCTCATTTCTGTCTGGCGAATGCATTCTTTTGTAACACCATATTTATTACCGATTTCTTCCAGCGTATATTTATCACCATCTTCAAGCCCAAAGCGCATTTTTACAACTTCTTGCTCTCTGTCTTTTAATGTTGAAATTACGTTTTGAATATCATGTTTTAAAGCTTCATATTCAATATTTTCAGCTGTTTGAGCTTTATCATCCGCAAGAATATCAGCAACATTTAAATCTTTGCCGTCGCCTTTTTCTATACCGTTTTCAATTGAAATTGTTTTTGTGTAAGCAGAAAGAAAAGCTTCAATTTTTTTCGGCGCAATATTCATTTTTTTTGCAACATCTTCAACTTTTACATTTGAATTTGTCTCCTGCTCCATTTGAGATTTAAGCTTTGAATATTTTGACAATGTTTCTTGAATATAGACAGGTATTTTCATACAATGAGATTGCTCCGAAATAGCTTTGAACATAGCCTGCTTAATCCACCAGCCTGCGTAAGTAGAAAATCTGCATCCTAATTTGTAGTCAAACTTATCAATCGCAGTCATTAATGCAAGATTTCCCTCTTGGATTAAATCAATCATAGGCAAAGATGACATGTGAATAGTTTTACGCGCAATCGTAATAACAAGTTTTAAATTTGCTTGAATAAGTTCTTGCTTAGCCTCAATGTCACCATTCTCAATTCTACAAGCTAGTTCTTGTTCTTGTTCAAAACTCAACTGCGGATAATAAGAAATTTCACGCAAATAAGAACTTAATACACTTTCATCCGACTCAGATCTATGCATAGATCCACATACCTTCATTTCAATCAGCTCATCATTCTTCATAAATAAACTCCTAATAGGTTCGATTTAGCCCTTTCCTTTTGTCAAAGCCAGCAACGTTAGCAAGCGCCGCAAGCCCAACAGCAGCAAAAGAGGGTTTCATCAAGCGGGGTAAGTAAACACGAAATTCTTCTTTATATATAATTAGTATATACTATGTTATATACTTTTTCAAGTCATGTGTTAAGTTTTGTGAAATTCAACGTTAAAAATAAGATCGATGGGTTACGTATAATATGTTCGTAATATAATAAGAGCAGGGGAAATAGGAGATATAATATGGGATTAAATTTTAAAGAAAAGTTTCAAAACATGAATACAAAAAGAATTGCGATAATATCAATTATATTATTTATTGTTGCAATAAGTGCAGTATTCGGATATGAATATTTTCAAATGAAACAAGTTGTGAAGCCGCAAGCTGTAGAGCTTCAAGCAGATTCCGTACTTGTTCAGGATGCGGATGAAGTTTTGAATACCAAACCGGTAAAGCCGTCTGATTACAAAATCGGTATTGAATATAATGAAGCAATAAAAGCGGAAAAGCCGGTGGTTGTATTATTTTACGCTGATTGGTGCCGTTATTGTATAGGTTTCATGCCAACATTCCAAACTTTATCGAGAATTTATAAAGACAAATACAATTTTTCAAAAGTTAACATAGAAGATCCTAAATATGAAAAAGTTGTAAAAAACGCTGATTTAACAGGGTTTCCGACAGTATATTTAATCGATCCAAAATATGATAACAAAGTTCTTTTATCAAATGCTACTTTTTCTGATTTGAAGAAAATAAGAGAGGAATTAGACAGATTTGTAAGAATTAGAAGCATGCTTGATAAAAAATAATTTTCGAGTAAAATTAATATGTTTCTGCACAAAAGGACAGTTGGGGATATTAGTCCTATTGCGGGAAAGAAGGAATTTATTAATATTTGTTTACATTTGAAGAAATTTTAGCAATTTTTTCAATTTAGGAACTTGATATTAATAGAAGGTGTGAAAAAGGTAGTTATGAAAGTAGATATTGTAAATCAAAAGTATCAAACCGGCAGGTTTAGTACGCAAAAACAAACAGCGTCAAAACCGAATTTTACCGGTGCTGCATCCTATGCGGAAGAAATTACAAAGGGTTTATATCACACAAATGCAATAAACCTTATGAAAAAGCTTGAATGGTTAAAAGGAGAAATCGGCGGTATCATTATTACTGCAATAGGTACCGGTGCTGTTGCTCCTATTTTTATAGGTTTTAACCCTTTTGTAAGACCTCCTAAAAATGCTACTCCGGAACAGAAAGAAGAAAATTCTAATACTAAAAAATACACAGCAATGCGCCAGCCTATTTCTGCAGCATTAGCAATTTTGTTCCAGGCAAGTATTTTAAAATATATTGACAAAGGACTTGATAAATTTGTAAATAATCCTAAATATTCAAAATATATAAGAACTGATATTGATCAGTCACACCTTAATACAGATACTTATATTAAAGATAACGTTCGCAAAGAATTTAAAGGAAAAGGTATTAAAAAACCATCAATGTTATATTATTTCTTCGGACCAAAAGAAGAATATAACGGTGAAATGCTGAGAAAAAGATCTAAATATGACAAAATGTTCAATGCAAGAGTTGCTGAAATTCAAAATGAACAAATAAATAAACTCGCGAATACTTTCTTGGAAACAGGCAAAATACCTTTAGGTGAAGGCAACCTTGACAATAAAACAATCGCAAATCTAATAAATAAACAAATTGATGCATATATCAAAGATGCTCAAGATTTGAAAAAAACTCCAGCAGAAATTTCTGAAAAAGTTGCCCGAGCTAAAATTCTTATAGAGAATGAAGATTATTTAAAAGAAATTTTTAAAGATATTCCTATTGAAGAAACACGTAATGCAAAATATAATTCTCCGGAAATAAAAGAATTATATAAAAAGACTGAAAACATAATCAAAGGTCTATTAGAAAAAGAAGAAAATCCTAAAATTAAAACAATTTTGCAAGAAATTCTAGACAGGCCGGAAGATTTACGTGCTCACAGAGTAGGCAGAACACTTTGGAGAATAGATGCAATAAAAGAAATGTGCGGTTCAAAAGGTTTTTCTCCTATAAATTACCTTAATGCAATGATAGAAAGGAACAATGTTCTTGAAAGAAGACTTGTAAAATTAAATGCCGCAAAAATTACAGATGTTGCAAATGCAACAGAAGAAACAATTCGCAGCACCATCAAATCAATTGCTGAACGCTGTCAATTTACAAAGGGCAGTGGTATAGAAGAATCTGTATTGCGCGATACCGATACATTCCATTCAGAAATTCAACATTTGACCAACAAAATTTATAAAGATGTAGTTAAAGGCTATAAACAACTGATTAAAGACAGTTACAAGAGTACAAACCAGATTGTTAAAGTCGGCATAGGAGTTCTTGTAACATTACCAATTACCTGCACAGCTCTGAACTGGGTATATCCAAGATTTATGGAAATTTTCTTCCCTAAACTTGCAGGAGTAAAAAAAGCGCCATACCAACATCACGCGCAAAAAGTGGGAGGTGACAAATAATGGTAAGTATAGAACCTATCGCAAAAACATTTGGCAGCTTCACAAAAGCAAAACCGACAAAATGGCTTAGAGATAAATGGGTTAAAAACCCTGAAGGCATTTTAGGCGGTGTTACAGTTACCTCTATTATCTTAAAAGACGGCATCGGATGCGTAATGTACGTTACACAAAGTTTAAACAATAAAAAAATCCCTGATGAAAAACGTAAATTCGTTGCAGCATTAGACTTAACAAACGGTGTATTAATGATTGCAGCTCAAATTGCAATGTTCTTTGCAATGAGAAAATACTCCGGTCCGATTTTTGATAAATTATTTAAAAAATCATTCAATGCTGTAAGTAAAGAAAACACTATTTCCAAATTGCGTATGTTGGAAGCAAAAGCCGGTGAAACAGTATGTAAAAAATTAAAAATCGGCAAAGCTTATGACAAAGTAAGATCTGATGCTTTAGGTTTGTTCAAATTCTGCGCAGACATTGCAGCTGCAACGATTATCGGTAAACGTGTTATCGTTCCGTTAATCGCAACTCCTTTAGCTAAAAAGGTTGAAGCAAGAATGAACCCTGAAGATAAAACTCTGGATGGAAATAAAGATAAAACTGAATTACTTGCAGAAATTGAAAAATTAAAAACTGAGAATGCTGAATTAAAATCAGGAACATCACCATCTATGCAAGGAGTTGAACCTCAGTTGGACATCTTAAATACAGATGACGGCGACACAAATCTAATCGAAAGATATAAACACAACATTAAATAACACCTTCATTAGCTCTGCTAAAGCAGAGCTTAAATTTTGCCGGATAATTCTTTTGTATAAGCTTTAACCGCAGGAGTAATAATCAAATCAGGCTCAGACATAGCAAACTCATCAAATGTAATTATAGCCTTTTTTAAATTACCTCTCTGTTCTTCCAACAAGCCTACCATTATCTTAAACATTGGATTTTCATCTGATTTTGAGCGATATAATTCAAGCTTTTCTTGCGAAACACCAAGTGCCTTATAACAATCTGCCAGATTTTTATAATACTCAAAATTCAAGCTGTATTGGATTACAGAATTCTCAAAACAATCCACTGCGAGTTCTGGATAACCGATTTCCATATAGACTTTACCCAAATTGTTAAAATACACAGCGGTTGACTGCTTTTTAGGATTTAAGCTAATAGCAATCTTGAACTCTTGAATTGCCGCGTAATAAAGTTTTTCCGAAGCGTACTCGATGCCTTTATTATTATGAATATACGCGTTTTTTTCTGCATCAATCGTATATGAAGCAATAGTACCTGCTTTTGCCAAAACGCAGGGTGCAGAAATCATAATTGCAGAAATTAACACTATTATCTTTTTCATATAAGACCTTTAATTATATTTTCTAAATATTCAACTCTAAACCTTCGTATGCCATTATAGCATTTTTAAAATCCGAGCCATAATAATCTTTTATTTTATCTAGTTTTTCATCATTATAATTTGGCTCATAATGGAAAAACGCAAGTTTTTTGGCTTCCGTCTGTTTCATCGTTTGAATGGCCATATCAAACGTAGAATGCCCGTAACCTTGTTTTGAAGAATATGGGCTTAAATAATCCTCCGTTGTATATTGCGAATCATGAATAAGCAAGTCACAACCTTTGGCAAATTCTGCGAATTTCTTATCCCCTCCGGCATAACATTCTTTATCCGTTGCATAAACAAGCGATTTGCCGCGATATGAAATTTTATAAATCATAACACCCTCCTGCGGATGGACATAAGATTTATAAAAATCGACAACAACATCTTCATCTCCTGCCGGACTCTCTACAGGCAAAACAATCGGCTCTCCAGCTTTAGGAAAAACAATTCTTCCTTCTTGAGGTATGTCTGTAATATTTAAATTGCAGGCAATATCTCCCAAATCAATTGGAAACGTTCTGCCAAAAACAAGTTTCGACAAATCATCTGACAAAGAAACCTCTGAAGATTTACTTCCAAAAATATTTAACTGAGTTGATTTTACATGTAAAGGTTTAAAGAAAGTAAGACCAAGCAAATGATCTTGATGAATATGAGATAACAATATAGAAGCTTTAATCGCAGAACGTTCTTCAGGATTGATTGCAGACGAAATATATTTTTCCATCAAATCATCCCCAACTCCAACAATCCCCGTTCCCGCATCAAGAATAATCAAATGTCCGCCAGCATTAACTTCAACACAAGAAGTATTACCGCCATATCGGATAAAATCCTTATCCGCAACAGGAAAACTACCTCTTACACCTCTAAATTTAACTTGAATTTCACTCATATAAAGCCTTTACCTTCTTGATTTTACTTCGTAAATACCTTCTCTGTCTTTTGCTTCTCCCGTATATATCGAGCCGGAAAAAACAAGCATTTTTGCCATTTTTTGAATAGTTTTTTCTCTTGTTTCAGCCCAGTTTAATTCAAAAATAGCTTTATCGCCTGACTTTTTCACATTAACAATTCTAAACGCATTTGGATATGAAACAAGTGCGGGAGTATTCACATAAAGCACATTGCTACGCTGAGTAACTTTTGCAGCATGATAATGCCCTTGAAAAACTCCTATAGGATTTTTATAACTTTCAATAAGATTTTGCACCTGAGAAGCATTGCGTAATCTATGATTAGGACTTGCAAACGGTTCTGTTATCGGAATATGCATAAATATTAAAACAACATCTTTTTTCGACTTATCTAATTCTTTTTTTAGCCATTTAAACTGTTCTTCCCCTATATTACCCTGCGATGTAATTTCTGATGTAATAATATCATCCAAAACAATCACTTTATAACCTTTTTTAGGTTCAAACGAATAATAAGGCATTTTGAATTTAAAATTTGCATTTGATTCAGAAAGCATCTTCAAATAAACATCTGTTGTCAAATATCCGCCAATACATCTGTCGTGATTACCAAAAGCAAAATACCAAGGATAATTTATTTTTTCTAAATGCGGAAGAACAGCCTTTAATTCTTTTTCAAAAGACTTATCTATCAAATCCCCCGTAATCATAACGAAATCAAGATCACTCTGCTCATTTACCTGCTCCACCGCATCATCCAAAAGCTGAGGAGAAGCTCCGGTCATTTTGAAAGTTGTATTTGCACCGTTTTCAAGGAAATGAACATCACTGAGTTGAACAAATTTCAAACCCGTAGAAGTGCTATAAGCTTGTAACCCCCATAACATGCCAGCTGTAAGACATATCGTTATAAATGCGTTTACAATCTTTTTAAAAAAACTTTCTTTATGTTTATTCCTCTTTTTCATTCTGTTGATTTTCCAAAATTTGCTTTATCTCATTATATCTGGCTTCTAAATATTCGTCATCATCAGAGAGTATGATTGCTTTATCGTAATTTACAAGAGCCGTGTTGTAATGGCCC
>CADBQQ010000084.1 GCA_902796825.1 uncultured bacterium | reverse complement strand
GAACGGAAGCGTGCCGCTGGTTTTGGGTACTTTTGACAACAAAAGTACCCCTGTCCGGAGGACCCGCCGGAGGCAATCGGTTGTTGGGTAAGAATGCCCAAATTACATTTTATTAAATATTCCCCTAATAAATATTATCTTTATTCATGCTATAATGTAATTATCAGAAAGGGTAAATAATGGGTGATGAAGATAAGCAGTTTGATGCGACACCGCACAAACTTGAACAAGCCAGAAAAGAAGGACAAGTTGTTAAGTCAAAAGATTTTTCAACAGCGGTATCTTTGCTTGTTCTATTTTCAGTTATCTTTGGACTCGCTCCTTTTATCTGGAATCAAATTGTGCAAGTTTTTACCCTATTGTATGAACAAATTCCTAATGGTCAATTAAGTGATGTCGGATATAATTATATTCTTATCGTCGCACTAAAAGGAACGGTGTTAATTCTGGGGCCGATTTTAGCTCTTGCGGCTTTTGTTGCAATTCTTGCGGATTTTATACAGGTAGGTCCTTTAGTTGCAATTGCTCCTTTAGTTCCAAAATTAGATAAGCTAAACCCGACAAAATATTTCAAAAATATTATGTCAGTTAAGACATTGTTTGAACTTTTTAAAAATATTGTAAAAGTAATTGTACTTGGATATATCGGGTGGAGTGTTTATAAAAAGCATATTGAAGCGATTTTAATGCTTGCAGCTATAGATAATAATTTCGCTGTAATGATAGAATTTGGTAAACTTATTACCGAATTTATATTCCAGGCGTGTATTGCATTTCTTGTAATTGCGGCTGCGGATTACGGTGTTACAAAATGGAAGTTTCTGCAAGATCAAAAAATGTCTTTTAAAGAAATTAAAGACGAATACAAAAACTCTGAAGGGGATCCTAATGTTAAAGCCGCATTGCGTCAACGTCGTATGCAAATGTTACAACAAAGTTCGATGGATGCTGTACCAACGGCAGATTTTGTTGTTACAAACCCAACTCACGTCGCGTGTGCTCTAAAATATGTCGCAGAAGAAATGGATTCACCTATGTTGATTGCAAAAGGGACAGAGTTGAATGCGAAAAAAATAATTGAAATTGCAACAGAAAATAATGTTCCTGTAATCGAAAATCCGCCTGTTGCACGCGCATTATTCAAAATGGTCGAAATTAATAATCCGATACCGCCTGAATTATACAAGGCTGTTGCAGAAATTTTGACATTCGTATATAAAATGAAAAAAAATACACCAAATAAACGAACACCAAATTAATATATCGTTGTATTATTGAGTTGTACAATTATGGCTATTGAAGATAAAACACAATTACAAAATTATATAGATATAGTTCAAAAAGTCGCAAGAGTGGAGCATCGCAGAATTCCGTCTCACATGGTCGACTATGAAGAACTTTTGTCAATAGGTATTATTGCTATTCAGGTCATAATAAAGAATAAAACTCCGAAACAGCTTGAGCGATATAATGCTGCATATATTGCAACTGCCGTTCGTTGGGCAATCCGCAACGAATTGAGAATAAGATATAAATGGTATTCTCTAAAACACAAGTCAGAAGAAGAATACGATGAAGAAGAAGTTGCTGACGGAATAGATATGAAGCAGGCAAAAGTCCGCGAATCTATTTATGAAACTGTTTTATCCATCGATAGTCTTGCAGAAGCCGCTTCTGACAATGATTCTCCGTTTGATTTTATAAAAGACAACAGAGCAACTCCTGATGAGAGCGCTGAAATTTCTGAAATGGGTAAAATGATTAGAGCTGCGATTTCCAAGTTACCGGCGAAAGAAAGAACCGTTGTAGAATATAGATTTTACCGTAATATGCAGGTAAAAGATATTGCAAAACAAATCGGCCTTTCTCCTTCACGTGTAACTCGTATAGTACAATCATCATTAAATTTTGTGCGCGAATACTTAAACAAACACGAACAATACGGGTATTAATCTACTATTTTAATTCTGCCGTCGCATTTGATTTCCATTGGCTGCTCAAGCTTTTTGATATAATCGCAGGCAAGTTTATTTTTATCTAAATCAAATGTTTGCAATACAAAATCCGGATTAGGGTTTGTCGGCAAGTAATTATCCCCGCCCATTGCAAAGAAATCATCTGCGGCTACGGTATATTTTTTGTCGTTACTTGGATTATTTACATCTATTTTGTGAGATTGTCCTTGTTTATCAATGTATTCAAGGTCTAAGAGTTCACCTTGTTTATTGCAAGTATATTTCATTCCTGAAACAAACAAAATTCCAGGTTTTGAATTCGTTGGGATTGATTTACATCCGACTTTAATTGCATCAACAATTTGTTTTTCAGTTAAATTTAAAATCATCATCTTATCTTCAAATGGTGTAATATCTGAAACAAGACGAGAATCAACGTCTCCCAGAGTGAATGCCCCGCGAATGTTTCCGGCATTTAAAAGAGCGATGTCTGTTCCTAATTCATTTCTCATAGCATCTACAATAATATTGCCGTGAGGATTTTCCTCTATAAGAATATTTTTAGGCAGCGGCACAGTTTTAGCTACTCGTCCGACAGTTTCGGGCTTGCCGATAATCTTTTCAACGGAATCTTTTACATATAAAGGACGATTGTATGGCTCGGTAGAAATTACATTATTCTGAGCTTTCGTAATAATTCCGTCTTTATTAAAATCTACATTCAATATACCGACATACTCTCCATTTTTACCTGCTTCCGTTAATATAACGGGTTCGCCGGATTTTGAAAATAACAGATTTTTGCCTTCTTCTATGCCTTTTACAAGTTCGTGGGTATGGGCGCTAAATATTATATCAATACCGTCTGTTTGTTTTACAAGATTTTTATCGTTCTCAAGTCCGCTGTGAGACAGAAGAATTATTTTATTAATGCCTTGTTCTTTTAACTTATCCACTTCCTGCTGAACAAGTTTCGTTGTTTCTTCAAGATTATCAACTTTTACATTCTGCATAGAATTGTTCATTTTTACCCGATCAAACATATCTGATGGTGCAATTCCTATTAAACCGAATTTTTCACCATTTTTTTCAACAATAATAGATTTTTCAAATCTTCCTTCAAGCGGAGAACCTTTTTGAACTTCTATATTGAGTGCCAACATTTTGCATTTTGAATTTTTTAATAAGCCTGCTAAATTGTCAGGCTCTACAATATCCATCTCATGGTTTCCGAGAGCTGAAGCGGTAAATCCGCACCAATCTAAGAACTTGCTAGCAACAACGTTGTTGTTATAATTTGAACCTATTGAAATATCTCCGGATGCAACTTTGAATTTATTAATATTATCGTCTGTAGTATTTGTGAAGAAATCGTTATGTTGTTTAGTTAATGATGCATTATCAAAATCCTGACTCATTTTGTAAATGCGTTCCATTTTGGTCATTTTGCCATGTATATCATTCACATAAAACCAGCTTGTATGAATTATGCCGGAATCATTATAAATCGATTTCGTATACTTTGATTTGTCTATGGCGGAATTCCCTGCTTGAATAGGTTTTGCAGGTTCTTGATAATTATTATATTGAGTCGTTGGTTTTACATAAGTCGTATTTATCATACTTCACTAACCTTTATTGTTATTTGTATAAAACCTTATAAAAATTTTTTTTGCGTTATTTTAAAAATTTATTAAGTAAGCGTTACATATCCCGAATAAAAAAGACCGGATATAAATCCGGTCTTTTTATATAGTTATTCTTGTTCAAATTGGTCTTTACCAACACCGCATAATGGGCATGTCCAATCATCAGGCAAATCTTCGAATTTTACACCGCCGTTTTCTGCCGGATCATAAACATAACCGCATACACTGCAAACCCATTTTCCCATTTTCTGGTTCCCTTTCTTAAATTGTAACGAGTTAATTATAACAAGAAAATATTAACTTTTCAATTGTTCTTCAACATCTTTTTTTACTTGATATTCAGAATTCGGGCTAAGCTTTCTTACTAACAACATGATTATAGGAGCAATTACACCCAGTGCAGCAATACAAGAGCCCATGTTTTTTATTACAGAACCTCTTTTAAGTTTTCTTACTGATTTGAAGAAAGTGTCTAAATCTTCTCCTGACTGCTCATATTGATTTAGGAGTTTTTCTAATTTTGAAGCAACTCCATTCAAATCTGAAATATCAAGATATTTTCTTGTATCAACTTTATTAGAATTTTTTAATAGTGTAATTATGTCGGATTTCTTTGCCATGTCAATAATAAGATTATTAGTCTCAGGGTTAACGGCAAATTTATAAATTTCCGCATTAGATTTATTTGCCTTAAATGCTTCAAGGTGCTGTTTTAAAGAACCGTTTTTAAATGCTTCTTTAAGTGTTTCGCTTTCAATAACTCTTGCATCCAAATCAATAGATTTGTTGAGAGTTTTTTCGGCATGCTGCTCAAGATATTTTGAAATCATAGGCCCTGCAAGATACATAAAGAGCCAAAAACTTCCCTCTTTAATTACATATCCCATAAAATCCTGCGGATTTCTGGCATGTGTAAGCCTTTCTCCTGTGATAGCGCCATCAACAAGCATTAAATTTCTAACAGGGTCGAACATAAAATCTTGAATTCCGCCGGTAAATGAGACATTTTTACTGTTGTGTACAGGAGAAAATGCTGACGAGAACGGAACTTCTTTATTATATTTTTTAGAGGCTTCTTGTTTAGCAATAAATTCTTTTTTTATTTGATTTTCAGTGTACTTATGCCTGAATTTTGTCAATCCGAAATAAGTTAAAGCTGTCAGCGCGGTTGATGCGATAAACTTTGTCATTGCAAGATTTTTGAAAAGTTTTTGCTGTTTGCCTGCTTTTTGAAGATTTTCTTTAATTTCTTTTGTTGGCGCAAATTGTTTTGCCAGAGTAAAAATCTTCTTATCCTTGAAAAGTCTTGGATCAATCTCTGCGTCTAAGTTGAAATGTTTGAATAATGTTTTATTCAATAAATATTTATAAGCAGGAATACCGCCAAGCCAAATTGCCTGTGTTCCAAATTCATCTATAAATCTGTCTTTTCCCTCAAGTTTGTCACCTGCAATATAAGAAGCTGTTGTTAAGCCGCAGCTATTTGCGACATCTTTTATACCTAACGGTATAAGTGAACTGTTATTTCCTAAAGTTGAATATATTGTACTTGCGCTAATTTTTGGTATCATTTTTCTTCTTTCTCTAAATTGGGTAAAAATAATAATTGCTTTTATATTTAAATATCTTTACTTTTGTTAATAAATGAACAGAGCCTTTGAAAATCATATTCAAAGGCTCTGTTGTTAAATTATTCTAAACACGACATAACGTAGTTTGTTTTAATTTAAAACAAGCCTCCTTTTGCTATGTCTGTTACGTCGTACGAAATATCTCATTGAATTTCCTTTATTATGCTAAACCAAACGGTTGTGATAAAAATCGTATCACAAAGAAAAAATATTGCAAGGGTTTCATATAGCCTATTAACAAAAATTTTGTTGATTCGGATTTGTAGGGGGAAATTTTTGCATTAAAAAAGAGGGCTGAAACCCTCTTGTTTATTAAAATTACCCCCAAGCGAATTCGAATCGCTGTCTACACCGTGAAAGGGTGTTGTCCTAGGCCTCTAGACGATGGGGGCTTGACTTTTGTAAAGACATAGTAACTTGAACAAAATTAAAAGTCAACCATATTTTAAAGATTTTTTATTTCGTCAATGATTTCTCGGATTTCTGGTGATATATCACGTTCTGAATTTATATTTGACATTACCATTCTAGCAAATTCGACTTTTTTAAATTCATGCATCCCGCGAGTTTTAAATATTTCCTCAAGAAATTTTACTCTGGATTTTGCTTCTGTCAAAAACTGTTCTTCCACTATTGAAATATTCTGTAATTCGTAATTAATAGTACGCTTCACCAAATCCTCAGGAAGCAAATCCTCAAATTCTCCGCAATTAATTATATGAATTTTGTCTGTTTTTCGCATTCGAGGATGAATTTCGCGAGCATTCTCAACTCCATCACAATCTAATAATACATATATAGGGAGTTTTAATGTTTGAGCAAGTTCATAAAAAAGTTTTACTACCTGATTTTTACCTCCTGCGGCTATAAGGTGAATTCCGTTTTTATCAAAATCATAACCGCAAAGATTTGCGAATTTTGGTAATAAAGTTTCTTCCGTTGCGCCTTCTGCAATTACTACTTTTTCTATAGGGAAATGAAGTGCTCTGTCAAAACGTATTTTTTTGATGTCGTCCGTACTATTTAAAAGTTTTAACCATTCCAGATTTTTCGGAAGGTTTGCTCCATCAAGCAGAGCTGTACATGCTGAAAAATTTATTTTATTGTTTAACAATTTTTCGGTATTTTTATCTATGTTAAAAACAGATTTTTCATGTTCATAAAGCTTTTTGTTAATTGTATATTCCGGTTGAATTGGAGTTAAAAGTTTCAGTGAATAATTTATAATTTCTTGCGCGCGGTCTTTGAGTTCGGAGTAATCCATTTTATCAAGGTCCGTTTTTTTGAACTTTGGAGATATTAAGTTATTAATTAATATATCTTTGAAAACCCGCAGATACTTAGTCTCCGGATGTTTAAAACGTGTTAATCGATCTGTTGAAATTATAATTTGTTCTTTTGTTAACGGTTTTATTTTGGAATTTATCAAATGTACCCTCTTTTAATAATTATTTACATTAATAACAATTTTTTTTGTATTTATTTTTTATAATATATGTGGAGTCAACATGGTAGAAAGAATAGATTCTCGTATTCAACATTATAATTATAACACAATTAATCGTGTTACATCTTTGACACCGGGTTCAGTGCAAACCGCAAGTGTTTCGCCGTCGTTTGGCTCCGCTCAGATTGTTCAGATGTATCAAACTCCTAATATCGAGCTGAGAACAGAATTAAACTCCGCACAGGAAAAAGAGAAATATAAAACTATTCTTTCTAATCTCGACCGTAATAGTAAGAAAGTTATAGAAGCTTTATTAAAAAACGGCGTTCTTTTGAATTCAAATTCAAACGACAAAAGTACCGTTCTTGATAATTTATACAAAATTGTAACAGAACCGAGAGCAGAAGGATTAGAGTCTAAAACAATTTTGAAAGATACCATTGCGACTATTGCTTATCCGTTTGTAATTACGCAGCAATTCGGAGATATTCCGAATAAATATGTGGAAAAAGTAATTCAAGCAAATAATGAGGACAAATCAAATCTTATAGATATTAACAAGGCTGTATCAGATGTTAATGTTGAGCATTCCGGAACTTGTGTTGCGGCAAGTACGGAATTTAAACTCGCTAAGCAAATGCCGGCGGAATTTGCAAGATTTGCTCAAGAATTAAGTTCTCCTAAGATGGCTGTAGAAAAAACTATTAATCTTGATAATTTGGCAGATGATACTTTGAGTGCAATATGGCTTTTAAATGCATTTGAAGTTCCTTATGATATGAAAGATTTCAAACAGGCAAAATTAACATTTGCGCCGGATAAAAACGCAATTCTACGGGCACAAATACAAACGACCAATAAAGATTTTTATGAAAGAACCCCTTTAGATGTATTGATGCAATCGACATTTATGCAGGTTGGTTCGCAGCAGTCTTATAATACTCTTACTGATAAGCGCGGAGGAAAATTCAACCAGAACGATAAAGGATTGATTGAATTTGAAAAAACATTTATAGAGTCTGTCGCTTTAGATAAAAATATTTTATCTGTTACTTATCAAACTGTTGATGAAAATGCGCGTTTAATCGGTTACGAAACAGATTTGGATACTTTGAAAAAGCATTTAACAACAGCGCTTGACATGGGTGAAAATATTATTATCGGCTATACCCAGACAAATGAAAATAACATAATCGTAAACGGGCATGAAATAACAATAGTAGGTTACAAAATAAATAACAACGGTAAAATGACATTTATTTGTAATGACACGGATGATGGAATAACCAAACTTATTGAATATTCCGAAGATTATTTATTACCGAAAATCCACCATGCGGCTCTGCCTAAGGAAGTAGTTGAACAAGATATGAATATTGTTCCGAATTGGGTAGAGGGCATTGAAATGTATAAACAAATGAAAAATGCTGCTTAATAAAGTTTGAAAATGTTCGAAATAACAAAAATTTTGTTATAATGTTTGTATGAAAGAAGCGGGAGAATTAATAGAATATCTGCGCGGTATAGGTTTGGAGGTCCGTACAACAACAGGCGCACGCGGTCATCAAGGTTTTTATGTGAAAAATCGCATTGATATTTCTAAAAATATTGCCCCTGACAGAATAATCCCAACCCTCATTCATGAATTTACGCATTATATTCATTCTTGTCTTGAGCCTTTTATGGAGCGTACCGGAGGAACAATAGAGACTATATTTGATGATGATAACCCTGAGTTTTATATTGAGGAATTGGAAAAAGTAACTCATTTTGTAGATGTAAATTCTAAATTTGAAAAGTTAAATTTTCATAAAAACGAAATAAAAGAAAAAATTAAAAACTATGAAAAAATTATTAAAATAAAGTATCCTAATTTTCAGCGTTCAAAAAAGTTTAAAGAATTTGAAAAGTATATTAAAGGTTCAAAAGCCAGATACTTATTAAAATATGATAGAGTAAAACTTGTAATCGGCAGAGGGAAATACGAACTTTTTACAATAAATAATTTAGAAAAAGATTTTAAAGATATGCCGAAAGAATTTATTGCATATATAAGGTTAAAATCTTGTCAAAAGAAGCAATCTCGCATATCTTCAAGAATTAATCGTTTAAATAAATATTATTCAAAGCCGACAGAATTATTTGCAAGATTTGTTGAAGGATTGTATATAAATAATGAAAAAATAAAAGAACTTGCCCCAAATTCTTATAAAAGATTTAGTGAATTGTTAGAGGCGGGATATTATAGAGAGTTGATCGGGGTAAAAGAACTCTTACGAATGTAAACATATTTTGAATTTATATTGAAAATATTGTAGAATGATAAAAAAGGTTATAAAATGCCGGAGAATATATTGAAAACACAACAAGCGCAAGAATTTATACGTGCGGGATTAAAAATGATTGATGAAAAGAACTATTCTTCCTCCCGTGAAAATATTGATAAAGCTTATGAAATTTTTAAAAATGAAAATTCATCAGCAGGAGTTTCAATATGCTTGAGTTTGATTGCTTTCTTAAATTATTCGCAGAACTTTGGCAGCTTACGCAAAAACCTCGCGTTAGTTTCTGATGGGGCTTTTATGGCGAAAAAATCTAACAGCGTGAATGCAAAGCTTATTAATGAATTAATTCTTGGTAATATAAATTTTTCAGAGAATAACAAAGATGTTGCGATTATTCATTATAATAACGCTCTGGCTTATACCGTTCAAAGTGACGAATATTCAATGAGCAATATTATAAATACGAGAATAAAACAGCTTCAAAACGGAATGGAATATTCGATTCCGACAAAGACCGATCCTCTTGTATCTCTTGTAAAAATAAGTCAATCAATTACAGCATTAACTGATATTGACGAACTTTTAACTGTTATAGCAGAAGAAACGAAAAACGCGATGCAAGCTGACAGATGTACGGTATTTCTATGGGATAAAGAGGATGATGAATTATGGTCAAAAGTTGCGCTGGGAGTGGATGAAAATAAAGAAATTCGCTTCCCTGCCGACAAAGGGCTTGCAGGATATGTTGTAAAAACCGGAGAAACTCTTAACATTACTGATGCGTATTCTGATCCGCGTTTTAATCCGGAAGTAGATACAAAAACAGGGTATAAAACGAAAACAATTCTATGTATGCCGATTAAAAATAACAATAAAGAAATAATTGGTGCATTTCAAGTTTTAAACAAAATTGACGGAATTTTTACAAAAAATGACGAAGATTTGCTTATCGCAATCGGAGGCAGTGCGAGTATAGCATTAGAGAATGCTCAATTATTTGATCAGCAATTGCAGCTTTACCGAGAACAAAAATTAATGTTTGAAAGTTTTATCGATACTCTTGCAACTTCTATAGATGCCCGTGACCGAATTACCGCAGGTCATTCTTTGAGAGTAAGAATGTATTCAAGTCTTATGGCGGATGCTATCGGAATGAATGACAAAGATAAAAGCGTACTTGAAAAAGCCGCAACTTTACATGATATAGGCAAAATCGGTATACGTGATTCCGTATTACAAAAAGAAGGCAAGCTTACCGATGAAGAATACAAACATATCCAAGAACATGTAAGGATTACTCATAATATTCTGACAAAAATATATATGTCGCAAGACTTTAGAATGATTACGGAAATTGCTTCTTCTCACCACGAAAAGTATGACGGAAGCGGTTATTACAGGCGCTTAAAAGGTAAAGAAATTACACTCGGCGGTAGAATTCTTGCGGTTGCGGATGTTTTTGATGCAATTACTTCTAAAAGGCACTATCGAGATAAAATGCCTATCCAAAAAGCAATTTCTATAATCATTGACGGTTCCGGCTCTCAATTTGATCCTGAACTTGTCAAAGTTTTTCTTTCAATTACAGCTGATAAAATCGCTTCTGTCTTTATTTCTGATTCAAGTGAAAAAATATCAGCTCACGATTTAGAAATTTTGAAAGAACAAAACTTACAATCAATATACGATTTCAGCAGTAAAGAAGATAAATCGGAACAAGAACAAAATATTCTTGATATTTTCAATAAATATTACCTTGGAGAAAAGGAGCATGAAAATGAATAAATTCAAGTTTGCTCTGACTTTTTTAGTATTATACTCATTTACCAATCCGTCATTAGGATTTGATTTGCATGGAATAACACCCGTAAATCCTTTAGATGAAAATCCTTATACATACAAACAAGAACTCGGATTGCCGTCATTTGAGCTTAAAAGGGCTACTCTTTCCAGCAGCGATATAAAAAATCAATACACAATTGCAATGGACAAATTTATGAACAGTAATGTTCGGGCTTCATACAGAGATTTTCAAGTATTGATTGACAGTATGACCCCAAATGATTATGTTTATATGAAGCTTTCAAGAGAAATGGCTTCAATTGGATTTTTCAGCTTGTCTGAACTTGCAATGTCAAAAATAAAAGACAATAGCATATCCGGTTTAACGGAAGAAGATGTTAAAAATTTCTATTTCCCTAATTACAAATTAACCCACAAAGATCAAATGTATCTTGCGGAAATTTATTCAAATATAATGTACAATGACCAATCTCAAGAAGCGGTGAATGAATTAAAAAAGCAAAATACACTTCTTCTTGAATCTGATTATGCTAATTATCTTGTTGCTTTCGGAAGCATGAAGTCTAATAATATCAGTCAAGCAAAAAAATACATAAATGATGCAGTATCTAAAAATCCGCAAAATATAAATTATAAAATATTGAAAGCTGAAATTATTTCTCAATCAGATAATCCGAAAAACGGACTTCAATACATTACAGAAGCAAGCAAGGATGTTAATACGGTTATTTTTGATAAAGAATTACATTCAGCGCAGCAATACATTTTATACAAGTCTGCCAAAAACGAATATTGGAAGAAATTTTATCTGGCATATTATTATTATGATAAAGGCGAGTTGAATAAAGCTTTAAGAACACTGCAAGCATCTGTCTCCGGTAAAAAAAATATTAACAAATACGTTTTTGCACTAAATGCGCAGGTTTATTTTGACATGAAAGAATTTGAAAAAGCACAGGATTATGCATTAAAATCAATTGCTATTGATGAAAAAAATGCAATGGCTCTTTCTGTTCTTGGAGATATTGCCTTTAGAAATAAAGATTACAAGCTTGCGCAGAATTATTACAAAAAAGCATTAAAAGACACTAATTGTGAAATCCGCCTTGCTCGTACGTATCAAAAACTTGACAATTCAAAAAAGGCTAAAGTGATATATGAAAGAATTTTAAAAACATCTTCAAAAGCCTATGAAGCTTATTACCAGACGGCACTTTCCGATAAAGACAGAGAAAGCGTTTATCTCAAAAAATCCGTTGCTATAAATCCGAATTTTACTGACGGATGGCTTGATTTGGCGAGGTTAGAAATTTCAAAAGAGAATTTTGATAATGCAATTTCTTTTTTAGATATTGTAAAATACATTGACGAGGTTGATTTTAGATATTATTATTATTTAGGACTCGTCTTAAAAAATAAGGGTCTTATTGCAGAAGCGGATAAAAACTTTAAAAAAAGTCTTGAACTAAATCCTGATTACAGTTTAGCAAAAGAGGAATTAAATATATGAAGAAGAACTTATTAATCGTTGAAGATCATGAATTAACAAGATTCGGTTTAAAAACAACATTTGAGGATGTTGATTATATTGAAACGATTTATGAAGCTTCCAGCGCAGAAGAAGGAATTGAAATTTTTAAAAACAATTCTATAGATTTAGTAATTATGGATTTAGGGCTTCCAAATATGAATGGAATTGAAGCTACTCAAAAAATTCGAGATATTAATAAAGAAACTAAAATTATCATATTAACATCTCACGGAGATGAAAAAGAAGTTATTAATAGTTTAAAAGCTGGCGCAAATGCTTACTGCTCTAAAGAAATAAATTTACAAAGACTTGTTCAGGTGGTGCAATCTGTATCAGAAGGCGCAGCATGGTTTGACCCGAGTATTGCACATATTGTTTTGCAAGCAACCACAAATACAACTATCGACGATAGTGACAAGACGTACAAAGACTTTGATTTAACTGCTCGCGAAGCTCAAATTTTAAAACTTATGACTGAAGGATATAGCAACATGGAAATCGCACATCACCTTGTTATAAGCGTAAATACAACAAAAGCTCATGTTGCAAGTATATTGCAAAAGCTTGAAGTTGATGACAGGCTTCAAGCAGCATTAAAGGCATTAAAGTACCAAATAGTTTAAACATATAGTAAGTAATATTTTAAGGAGATAAATATGCTAGATTATACCAAAGAAGAATTATTATCTTTGATAGAACGAACCCCGGAAAAATTTAATGAATGGAAGATTGATAAAGATGACGTAGATTTAAGTGAAGTCGATTTTTCTAATATGACATTGCGCGAAATTGATTTCACGGATGTAGATTTGAATTCAAGTTCGTTTGCGGACTGTGATTTATCTCTTGTTAATTTTACAAATACAGATTTAACTTCAACAGATTTTACAAGAGCAAACGTAGAAGAATGTGATTTTACAGACAGTTTGTTAACAGGGGCTGATTGCAGTTATGCCCAAATGACGTATTGCAATTTTACAGGTGCGGATATGGCGGGTTGTATTCTTTCGGAAGCAAATTTGACAAGCTCGGATTTATCGGGCGCGGAAAATTTACCTTCTGCCAGATTTGATGAAGATACTGTTTGGCCGGATGATGATTTAATGCCTCCGGATTTTGATTCTGTATGCAGTGATGATTTATCTGCATTAAAAGATGAGGAAGAAGCAGGTCCTGTCAATGACGGTGAATACTAAAGATTTATTTTTTTGCTCCGAGTTTACTTTTGTCGATAGAAGCAATAAATTTCACGGCTTCATTTGACGGTATGGCAAAGCCTATACCTATATTTGAGATGTTGTGATCAGGGTTGTATATTGATTGACTAATTCCGATAACTTCTCCTGAAGAATTCAAAATCGGACCGCCCGAACATCCGGGATTTATTGCCGCATCAGTTTGAAATCTGTTTTTTACATAATCTATTCTTGAAATTATACCTTGTGTTAAGGTGTTTGAAAATCCGAAAGGATTCCCGATGGTAAGAACTTTCTGACCGACTTTGACTTCTTCCGAGTCACCAAAAGAAACTGTTTTAAGTGGTTTATCAGGGCTAATTTTTAATATCGCCAGATCTTTATTTTTAGCACTCATTTGTGCAATAAATTTAGCTTTATAAGTCTGTCCGTTGGCTGTCGTAACGTCTATTTCGCTAGCATCTTCTATAACATGTGAACCTGTTAAAATTAAACCGTCAGAAGATATAACACAGCCGGTTCCGGCAGATACACCGTCTGAAACTTGAGCTTCAATTGCGACAATCGCAGGACTGATTTGTTCGTAAACAGTAATATTTGTTTTCTCATCTTCTGCGTAACGCTGTAATGATAACGCCGGAGTCGATAAAACAAAAAATATTGAAATAATAAACAAAAATTTTTTCATATTAACCTCTCTAATTCACACAATTATTTTTCTTTTTAAACTTCAAAAGATATCCCCTCAATTGATAAGTTTGGGTTAGTTCTTGAAAATATTAAAATTTTAATGTATAATGCAGTGGTAAAATACATAAATTAAACATGTTAAGGAGAAAATTATGTCAAGAATTGATTTATTTAAACAGCATTTGAGCGAAAAGCGCGCAGTTAAAGTTATTGCAGGTATTAATAACTTTGATATTGAAAATATCAAAAAAGTAGTAACATCTGCTGAAAAATCAGGCGCAAGCGCAGTTGATATCTGTGCAAAAGAAGAAATTATTTCTGAAATTCGTTCTATGACTGAAATGCCTATTTTTGTATCTTCAATTGTTCCTTCTGAACTCGTAAGAGCTGTAGAATTAGGCGCAGATGCGATTGAATTCGGAAACTTTGATGTTTTATATGAAATAGGCAAATCTTTCAGTGCTTCTGAGGTTTTGAGCCTTGTAAAAGAAACTAAATCAATGTTAGGCGATAGAGAAGTGTTCTTCTGCGTTACTATACCTGGTGAAATTTCAATTGATGAACAAATCTCAATGGCTAAAGAATTGGAGGCAATGGGTATTGATTTGATTCAAACAGAAGGCCACTATCACGTAAAACCTGAAATGACTGGCGCAAGAGCATTAATGGACAGAGCGGAATTAACAATTTCTAATACAATTGAACTTGTTAGAAACGTTGAAATACCTGTTATGACTGCAACAGGTATCAATCCAACAACAGCACCTTTTGCTTTCGCAGCAGGCGCTAGTGCTATCGGATGCGGTTCTTGCATCAATAAGTTATCATCTGAACTTGCAATGATTGCAACCGCTTCATCTTTAGTAGAAATTGCGAAAAGAAATTCAGTAAAAGTTCCTGAATTAGTATAGTTATTTAAATAATATAAGGCGCGCCGGCATAAAATGCCGGCGCGCCTTTTTTTCTCCATGTTACTTATTGCAAAAATTGTTATCCTTTAAAATAATGTGGTATAATTTGAAAGGAGAAAATTATGGACAAAAAATCTATTATAACTATTTTAGCAATATTAATTATTCCGGTTTTAGCTTTTTGGGGGCTTACGTTTAGTGTAAAAAGCGATTCTGCGGTTGCACAAACAAAAGGCAAAGCGCAAATTATAAAATTTTCATCAACAATGTGTTTAGAATGCCAACAGGTTGAAAAAATCTTTGACGAACTTATGCCAAAATACAAAGACAAAGTTGATTATAAAGAAATTATCGTTGATAGTAGAAACGATATGAAAAATAAATTAATTGAAAAATATAGTGTTTCACTTGTTCCGACTATTATTATGTTAAATTCAGACGGTTCACAGTGCAAAAGAATAGAGGGAGCAATTCCTAAAGAACAAATGGAAGGTTATATCAAGGAGCTTAAGTAATGGAAAATTTGAATGCTCTTTTTTCAAGCCAGACAAGCATTTATATTCTTTTTGCAGCGTCGTTTTTAGGAGGCTTAATTTCTTCAATTTCGCCATGTTCACTGTCTATGTTGCCTTTGATTATCGGTTATGTCGGAGGATATTCTGATGAAAAACCGGCAAAAACGCTTGTTCAAATGATGTTTTTTGTAATCGGTGCAAGTATTGTTTTTTCAATCATTGGCGCGATTTGCGCAATCACAGGTAAGATTTTTGTCGGTAATCCTTATTTTATGTTGATTGTTGCTTCAATAATTTTAATTATGGGGCTTCAAATACTTGAAATAATAGATTTTCAATTGCCGGTATTAATAAAAGAAATTCCTAAGAACAATTTTAATAACGAATTTTTATATCCTATATTGCTTGGTGCTGTTTTTGCAATAATCGGAACTCCGTGTTCTACACCGATATTGGCAAGTATTATGGGTATTGCTTCAATTTCTGCAAAATTAAGCTCAGCGATTGTGATGCTGTTTTTATTTTCTCTGGGGCAAGGTTTGATTTTTATATTGGCAGGATTTTTAACTTCTAAATTAAAAAATTCCGGCGGAGCTTTTTATAATATTTCAGAAAAAATAATGAAGTCTAGCGGGGTTTTGCTTATACTTGTTGCTTTGTATATTTATTATAGAATTTTCAGCACAGCGGTTGGATAAGATATTCAGAAATCATTTCTTCTGTTTTGTCAGAGAGTTTTTGAGTTTGGTTGTGTAAAATATCAAGCCCGAATATCATGTAAGCATTTTCAACTGCATTTGTTTCTGTTGCATCCATGAGAATTTGACAAAGTGCTTCTGCTTTAATTGCAGTGTTGTTCAATTCTTCCAAATGTTTTTCTAATTCATATTCATCTATAATCATTTGTTCTTCCTTAAATTTATCATAATCGAATAGTTTTTAAACCTAAATTAATAGTTTATAAATTTACTATACTATGTTGATTCTAATATGTCAATAGACTAGTATAATAGTTATAATGATTGGTAATGTAAGTAAAAAAATTGGAAAAAGAATTAAATTAGAACGGGTTAAAAGAGATTGGACTCAAGAAAGGCTTGCAGAGGAAGCTGACCTTAATAAAAATTCTATTGGTTCAATTGAAAGAGGGGATTCTTCTCCGTCTATTGATACTCTGGCGAAGATAGCCGAAGCCTTTGGTGTTGCATTGCATGATTTGACGGATGTTTCAAAAGTTGAGCTTTAATTAAACTTTACTTTTCCTTGTAAAAACTATCTGCCTGTCGTATAATGTTTTCAAAGGAGAAATATAATGAAAACTTATGAAGGGCAGCTTGTTGCGGGGAAAGAAGATAAATTCTGTATTATTCTTTCACGTTTTAATGATTTTATAGGCGCGAAACTTTTATCTGGAGCAGTTGATGAATTAAAAAGACACGGGGTACAAGACGAAAATATTGATTTAGTCAGAGTTCCCGGTGCGTTTGAAATTCCTGTTATTGCTCAAAAATTTGCACAAACAAAAAAATATAATGCAATAATAACTCTCGGTGCGGTAATCAAAGGGGCTACACCTCATTTTGATTATGTGGCTTCCGAAGTAGCAAAAGGTGTTGCCCAGGTAAGCTTGCAAACAGGTGTTCCAGTAGCATTTGGAGTTTTAACTACTGACAATATTGAACAAGCTATTGAAAGAGCGGGAACTAAAGCTGGAAATAAAGGTTCTGACGCTGCAAAAACAGCTATTGAAATGGCAAATTTAGTTAAGTTGGCATAGTGTTTTTATGTAAGTTAGGGTTTTATCCCAATGTAAAAAGGAGTACAAAATGACTGAAGCGATTACAGAATATCGTAACGAAAACACAAAAGATATAGATCTTCTCTCTACAATTGATATGGTTCGTAAAATGAATGAGGAAGATAAAATTGTTGCAAACGTTGTAGGTGACGTTGCTTCTGATATTGCCTCTGCGATTGATACAATAGCAAAAGCGTTCTTAAAAGGCGGAAGATTATTTTATTTTGGTGCAGGAACTTCAGGTAGATTGGGTATTTTAGATGCCTCTGAATGCCCTCCAACATTCAGCGTTTCTGCGGATATGGTTCAAGGACGAATTGCAGGCGGTAAAGAAGCGCTGTTATTTGCGGTAGAAGGTGCAGAAGATAATTTTGAAGCAGGAAAAGAAGATGCATCTGTTCTAACGGAAAAAGATGTTTGTGTTGTAATTTCTGCAAGCGGAAACCCTAAATATTTACTGGGGGTTTTGGAAAAAGCCGACGAAATCGGCTGTGCAACGATTGGGGTAACTTGCAATTCACAAGGGCGTATTGCTCAAGAAGCAGGACAGGTGATTTGTACTGAAGTAGGACCTGAAGTTATTGCCGGCTCAAGCAGGTTAAAAGCAGGTACTGCTCAGAAAATGGTTTTAAATATGCTTTCAACCGGTTCAATGATTAAAATCGGTAAAACTTACGAGAATTTTATGATTGATTTGAAAGCAGTCAATGAAAAACTAAAAGACAGAGCAATAAGAATTGTTGTTCAAATTGCTCAAGTTTCACACAGTGAAGCTCTTAGTGCATTATTAAAGTGCAATTGGGAAATCAAAACAGCAATAGTCATGCTGAAAATGAAAACAGATGCTGATAATGCACGTTTAGAATTAAGAAAACACGGCGGTGTTTTGAGAAAGCTTATAAATTCTCAAAACGCTTAGCTCTACTCCCGAATTTGTTTCAGGAGTTGCCAATATGAAGAAATAGATTCAGATTGACGAAAAATTTACAAGGAGGTAAAAATGAAACTTACAGTACTTGGAGCAGGATGTTGGGGATTGACACTGGCATGGCTTTTAACAGATAATTTTGAAGAAATTACTGTCTGGGGCAGGGTTCAGGATTTGTCAGACGATTTAATAAATAATAAACACACTTCAAAACCGCTTGAAGTTCAACTTGATAAAAAAGTTGAAATTACGTCTGATTTAACTCATGCAATTGACGGTGCTGATATTATTTTGTCCGTAATTGCAACAAGCGGTACACGCGACGTTTGTGAAAATCTTAAAAAATCAGGTATTAAATCCGAACAAATTCTTGTAAATGCATCAAAGGGTATTGAACTTCCGTCATTAATGCGCATGTCGGAAGTAATTAAAGATGTTTTACCGGAGCAAAAATTAGTAATTCTTTCAGGTCCGACACTTGCAAAAGAAGTTTTGCAAGGTAAGCCTACAGCAGCTTGTGTGGCTTGCGAAGATTTGGAAACTGCAAAATTTGTACAAGAAGCTTGCAGTGTACCGAATAAATTCAGGTTATATACAAATACGGATGTAATTGGGGTAGAATTGGGCGGAAGCTTGAAAAATGTTATCGCAATAGCATCAGGTTTTGCTCACACTATGGGACTTGGTGATAATTGCTCCGGCGCACTCTTAACGCGTGGTATGGCAGAAATTGTACGTGTAAGTATTCAACTGGGTGCAAATCCGTCAACTCTATACGGTTTGTCGGGAATGGGTGATTTAATTGCGACTTGTTCTTCCCCTATGTCGCGAAATTACACAGTAGGAGCAATGCTTGCGCAGGGTAAAAAAATTAACGATATTTTGTCAGAGCTTGGTTCTGTAGCTGAGGGTGTTAAAACTTCAAAAGCAATTTGTGAACTGGCCAAAAAGCTTGATATTGATGTACCTGTTTCAAATGCTATATACGAAGCAGTTTATACAGATATTACACCTCAAGAGTTACTGGCAAAATTGATGAACAGAAAGCTTAAAGAAGAAGAAAGATACGTATAATGAAATATGCCGTTAGATACTTAAAAAACACTTTTTATCCTCTAAAAGTTTCTGAAAATGTGACTTTACAGGATGGACAAATGGTTATTGTTCGTACTGAAAAAGGCGAAGAAGCGTTAAAGGTTTTTCTTGTAAATCCGCAAATAGAGCAAGCATGGGAAAAATCAAAATTTAAGCCGGAGCCGCTTCCGTTTTTACGTGCGATGTCGCAGCGAGATTTACAAACTCTTGATGATATTAAAAAAGAAGAAGTTCAAGCTTTTTACAAATGTCGTGAGCTTGTAAAACAGCATAAGCTTGTTATGAATCTTTCTCAATGCCGTATTACTTTTGACAGGCGCAAAATTACATTTTATTATACGGCACCTGAAAGAGTCGATTTTCGAGGTTTATTAAAAGATTTAACGCAGGCTTTTCCAAGAGTAAGAATTGATTTGCGTCATATCGGTGTAAGAGACGAAACTTCTATTTTAGATGGTGTAGGTATTTGCGGGCAACCTTTCTGTTGCTCAGGTTTTTTGCGTAAATTCGCAACTATAAATGTGAAACTTGCAAAAGATCAAGGCATGCCTATTGCTCCCGGAAAAATCTCCGGAACATGTGGAAGATTACTTTGTTGTCTTACTTATGAATATTCGAATTATATTGATGCTGCAAAAGGTATGCCGCCTATAGGTTCATCTGTTATGACAACAGACGGACTTGGTAAAGTTTGTTATTTACAATTTATGAGCGGCAAAGTCGCAGTAAAACTTGAAGATGGTAAAACAAAAGAGTATGACAAAGGCGATATTGAAATGGTTGATGCAGATGTTAATGTAGAAATTGATACTTCAATGACAAGTATTAATAACTATGGTGAAGATGATCAAAATATTGATATCCGTCAGCTTGAAGATGACAAAAACAGTTCAACGGGAAATATTTAATTAGAGGAATAAAAATATGTCAAAACAAAAAGCTAATATTGCTGTTCTTGGCGCTACAGGCGTTGTAGGCAGAGAAATTACAAAAATAATTGATGAATTAAATGTTGAATTCAATTCTATAAAATTTTTATCAAGTGCAAAAAGTGCAGGTTCAAAATTAGTTTTTCAAGGAAAAGAATATACTGTCGAAGAAGCTAAACCTGAAAGTTTTGACGGTGTTAATATTGTACTGGCTTCCGCAGGAGGCTCAACTTCACAGCATTTCGCTCCTGAAATCGTAAAACGCGGTGGAGTTTTAATCGATAATTCATCTGCTTTTCGTATGGAAAAAGATGTTCCGCTTGTTATTGCAGGTGTTAATGATGAAGATTTAAAAAAACATAAGGGAATTATTTCAAATCCAAACTGCTCAACTTCTCAATTAATGCTTGTATTAAAACCGTTAAATGAAAAGTTTAAGATAAAAAGGCTTATTGTTTCAACTTATCAGGCAGTTTCCGGCGCAGGGTTAAAGGCTATAACAGAATTGCGCGAAAATACTAAAGCGGCTTTGTCGGGAGAAGAATTTACTCCATCTGCGTTTAAAAAATCAATTGCATTTAATGTCATTCCGCAGATAGATGTATTTTGTGACAACGGTTATACAAAAGAAGAAATAAAAGTTGTAAATGAAACAAAGAAAATTCTTCATTTACGCGAAGATTTGCCGATTTCTTGTACGGCGGCAAGAGTTCCCGTATTCAATAGCCATTCGGAAGCTGTTGATATTGAATTTGAAGAAAAAGTTACACCGGATGAAGTTCGCGAAATTCTTAAAAACACTTTTGGAGTGAAAGTTATAGACAATCCTGAAAACTTTGAATATCCGACGACTCTTGATTCAAGCGGGGTCGATCCTGTTTATGTTGGCAGAATTAGAAAAAATTTAGCTTTTGACAACGGTATATCATTATGGTGCGTTGCAGATAATCTGCGTATTGGGGCTGCATTAAACACCGTTAGACTTTGTATAAAAGTTATTGAAATGGAACTTTATTAGATTAACATCTGATACCGTGCATCGCGTCGTGTCCGCTTTAAATATTATTACTTTTTGTTAATAATTTAGGCTATTTTTGCGCTTTTTATGTATAATTAAGGGGATAAGAGGGATGTTTTATGGGACAAATTCTCGGTAGGAATAACATAGCTGATTTTGTTGATAAACTGCATAAAAGCGGTAAGACTGTCGTTGCTACAAACGGATGTTTTGATATTTTACATGTCGGGCATGTTAGGTATTTACAAAAAACTAAATCCTTTGCGGATTATTCAATTGTATTATTAAACTCGGATAAATCAGTTCGTAGTATAAAAGGTCCCGAGCGTCCTATTAATAATGAAAATGACAGAGCAGAAATATTGTGTGCATTGTCTTGTGTGGATTACGTTGTATTCTTTGATGAGGATAGTCCGCGTAATTTATTGGATGAGATTAAACCTGATGTTTATACAAAAGGTGCGGACTATTCAATGGAAACGCTTCCGGAAGCGGATATTATGCGCAAAAACAATACAAGAGTGGAATTTATAGAATTTGTTGCAGGAAAATCAACAACGGCAACTATAAATAAGATGAAAAATAATTAACAAGGAGAAATATAATGACAAAATCATTTACAGTTGATGAAATTACACAAATCGTCGGAGGTATGCTTACCAAGTCGCAAAGCCCTGAAATTACTCATATAGCTCCACCGTTATTGAGTGATGAAAATACTCTTGCTCTTGCTCTCGGAGAAGAAGAAATCGCAAATCTTGCAAAATCAAATGCAAAGGCTGCTTTAGTTCCGTTAGGAGTGCAGATTGACGGTTTAACTACAATTGAAGTTGAACGTCCGAGACTTGCAATGATGAAATTGTTAAATCTTTTCTATGTTCCGCCGGTTGTGAATAAAGATATTCATCCGACAGCTGTTGTTGATCCAAGCGCTAAATTAGGACAAAATGTTTGTATAGGACCTAACGTTGTAGTTTCTCCTAATGCTGTTATCGGAGATAATACTAAAATTCTTGCTAACGCATACATAGGAAGCAGTGTAAAAATAGGAAATAATTGTTTCTTCCACGCAGGTGTTAATGTTGGAGACAGAGTGCAAATCGGTAATGATGTAATTTTGCATCATGGTGTGTCGTTAGGTGCTGACGGTTTCAGCTTTGTAACCGAAAATCCTAACAACATTGAAAATGCACGTCAAGACGGCGAAATTAAAAAAGATAATTCTGATCAGGTAATTTTTAAAATTCCGTCAATTGGTTCTGTTGTAATCGGAAATAATGTTGAAATCGGTGCAAACACTACCATAGATCGTGGAACGATTGAAAATACTGTTATTGGCGACAACACTAAAATCGATGACCTTGTTATGATTGGACATAATTGTAAAGTTGGAAAAGGCTGTTTGATTGTCTCTCAAGTGGGTATTGCAGGCAGCTGCGTAATCGGAGATAGAGTTGTAATTGCAGGCCAAGCCGGACTTGCTGACCACATTGAAATTGGGGCAGATACTATTATTACCGCAAAAGCCGGTGTAACAAAGTCTTTCCCTGAAAAATCAATAATTGTGGGTATTCCGGCTGTTCCGAGAAAAGATTTTATTAAGCAGCTCAAAACAATGAAGGATGCTCAAGAAATATTTGCAAAATTCCGCAAATATGAACCGCTTTTAAAAGAATTTGAGGAAAATGTAGGCAAGTGATTACATTAAAAAAAGAAGTTAAAATTTCAGGCAATGGCTTGATGAAAAATAAACCCTGTGATGTGGTTGTAAAGCCCTCAGAATTAGGGAAAATCAGATATTTTGTCAAAGGAAAAGAGCCTTTTGATGCAAATGTTGATAATGTACTTTCTACTCAACATTGTGTTGTATTGGGGAATAAAACTTCTCATGCCATGCTTACGGAGCATTTAACAGCTGCGCTCGCCTTTTGTTCGATAGACTCGGCTGATATATATATGTCAGAAGAAGAAGTTCCTATTCTTGACGGAAGTTCCAAGCAATGGGTTGAAGCTTTTAAAAAAGCCGGTACAACAAAATCAATGTTTACTAAAGAAAAAAAATATACCGTATCTGAACCGGTATACTATTTGAACGGGAAAACAAGTTTTGTTATTCTGCCGGACGATAAATTGTTTATATCTTATGCGGTAAATTATGAACATCCGGGACTTCAAAAGCGATTTGTAAATTTTGACTCTAAAAATAAAAATGAAATCATTGAAGCCAGAACATTTGGTTTTTATCATGATTTGAAAAAATATCAGATGTTAGGTTTTGCTCAAGGTGCCAATATTGATAATACTCTCGGTTTTATGGATGACGGTACTTATTCAACGGAATTGCGCTCTGAAAATGAACCAATTAAGCACAAAATACTTGATTTAATAGGTGATTTATATTTAACAGGTGTCAGCCCGCTTAATCTTAATTGCCAAATATTAGCAAAAGAGGCAGGTCACGCTGTTCACGTAAAAGTTGCCAAAATATTAAAAGATAAATTAATTGAATTATAAGGAGAAAAAAATGACAGAAGAAATGACACAAGAAGCTTTCAGCATGGATATTCAGCAAATTATGGAAATGCTTCCTCACAGATACCCGTTTTTACTTGTAGATAGAATTACAGAATGCGTGCCGGGCAAATATTGCAAAGGTTATAAGAATTTAACAATGAATGAAGAATTCTTTCAAGGACATTTCCCGGGTAATCCTGTAATGCCTGGAGTTTTACAATTGGAGGCTATGGCTCAATGTTCTGCGCCAATCTTGTTAAAGCTACCTCAATTTCAGGGTAAATTAGCGTTATATGCCGGTGTTGAAAATGCAAGATTTAAAAATATAGTAAGACCTGGGGATAGGTTTGAAATGTCAATTGAATTGACAAAGTTAAAAGGTCCTATCTGTAAAACTCACGGCATAGGTACTGTTGACGGCAAAGTTTGTGTAGAAGCAGATATGACTTTTGCTCTGACATAGTGTATTAACTTTTGTAACGAATTAGGATGCTCTTGAAATCATATAATTAGTATATACTTTATTATATATGAGAGCATTAGATAAGCTCGAGGATATTAAACAAAGAGAGAGTATATATTCCGTTTAAAAAGAGAGAGAAATTCATATTCCTAATTCCTAGAAAAATTTTACCCCGCTTTAAGCGGGGCTTTTTTTACTTATTCAATAATTTTTATACCTGAGCTTGTACCCAGTCGAACAGCACCTGCTTCAATCATTGCAATAGCAGCTTCTTTGTCTCGTATACCGCCGGAAGCTTTTACCTGTAATCCGGAGTCTTTTACAGTGTCGTACATGAGTTTAACATCTTCTGCCTTCGCTCCAACTCCGCCTTTTACAAATCCTGTCGAAGTTTTTACAAAATCTGCACCACCTTTAATTGCACATTCACAAGCAAGAACTATTTCTTCTTTTGTTAACAAGTCAGTTTCAATAATAACTTTCAGATTATGATTTGTGCAAGCTGTTTTTATTGATTTAATTTCGTTTACAATAAAATCTAAGTCTTTATCTTTGATTTTGGTGACATTTATTACCATATCAATTTCGTCAGCGCCATCTTCAATTGCTTTTTTAGTTTCAAATACTTTTACATCTGTTGTATTTGCCCCTAGAGGAAAGCCTATAACAGTAACAACTTTAACATTACTATCTTTAAGATTTTCTTTTGCAAATTTTACATAACAAGGATTAATACAAACTCCCAAGAATTTGTGTTCTTTTGCTTCTTCAAAAAGTTTAATCAAATCCTGCTTTTTTGCATCCTGTTTTAAAAGAGTATGTTCCACATATTTATTTAAATTCTCCATAATTTACTCCTATAAAATATTTTCTAAACCATAAATAAAGTCATTTTTCTCAAAAACATGTTTTACTGCAAGTAAAACACCGTCCATATAGCATTTTCTATCAGTCGTATCGTGACGGATTTTGAATACTTGTCCTGATGAGCCAAACAAAACTTCTTGAGAAGCAATATAGCCCGGTAATCTTACAGAATGAATTTGAATATCAGAATAAGTTGTTCCTCCTCGAGAGCCTTGTATGGTTTCAGTTTCAGCACAATTTCCTTCTTTAAAGCTTTCTTTTGCCTGTGACATCATCAAAGCTGTTTTTATCGCTGTACCTGAAGGAGCATCCTTTTTCTGGTTATGGTGCAATTCAATAATTTCAGCATTATCAAAATATTTTGCAGCTTGCTGCGCAAACATCATTAATAACACTGCACCTGTTGAAAAATTCGGAGCTATTAAACAGCCCGTTGAATTTTTTTCAGCCAATTCTTTCAAGTTTGCTATTTGCTCATCAGAAAGACCTGTTGTTCCAATAACAATTTTTATTCCATTATTAAGGCAATATTTAGCATTTTCATAAATTGATTTTGGCTGTGTAAAATCAACTAAAACATCAATATTGCAAGCTTTTTTTGCTTCTTCTATCGTTTTAAAAGTATCTTCACCTAAAAGATCAATCTTTGCAGATAAAGTCATTTCCGGATTATTTTCAACGGCTAAACAAACTTCTTTTCCCATCTTACCGTTTGCGCCGCATACTGCTACATTAATCATTTTCACCTCTCAATTTAAAATATATACTTTTTTATTTTCAAACTAATGCAACTGAAAGTCAAGCACAAAGCCGTACCGGCACTACACATCTCGAAATTTTCTCGCACTCGCATTAAACGCCAACGCTCACACTTGTTCTGATTGTCATTACGCTCCTGTGGTGCTCGGTTAAAACCTGCGCTCCTACGTCGCTTTATTATGTTCCGTGCCCTGCCGGTCTTGCTAATCGCAAGCCCGTACCGGCACTACACATCTCGAAATTTTCTCGCACTCGCATTAAACGCCAACGCTCACACTTGCAACGTAAGCTCAACGCTTACGTTGACGCGTGTTCGTCTCTCGCTATCGCTCGTGGCTCTGCTCGTGCTAAAAAAAAGACCTCCGTCGAGGTCTAGGTTGGTTATTTTTTGGTTATGTTATAGTATTATGTCAGTTATAAAACTGTATATAGGT
>CADBQQ010000083.1 GCA_902796825.1 uncultured bacterium | reverse complement strand
TGTAGCCGTCTATTCGGAAAATAGTAATGAAATTACTGTTAAAAGCGGGATTAAGGTATTAATCCCAAACGGAAGAAATGATGACGGTTCTTTAAAAAACATTGAATTAACATCAGAACAAATTGTTTTTAATAATACAAATAATAATGTATCAGGAGGCTTTCTTGTTATTACGAGTGACAAGCAAATTCTTTTCAGGAATTTTCTTGGTAATTTTGAAAATGCTCCTTCTGCTGTCTTGAATTCTTCTTATTACAATATTAAAGATAATTTATTTTATTATTCTAATGACGGTTCAAGCTGGGAAGTTGATACTCCGCATTGTCAAATAGCAGTATTTAATTCGGGTGATTCTTCTGAAATAACCATGCTAAGAACTTTTGAAGTTGTAAATTTTGCACAAAAACAAGATTTGGACGGTAATTGGGTATACAAGTTTTTAACCGTTATTGCAAGTCAGAGCTTGGCAGTAGAGAATGTATATAAAATAGATATGTCATCTTACTTGCCAAATGACGGCAATGTGTATGAAGTTCTAATTGGGGGTATCTGCCATACGGGTAATACTGCCGGAAATACTGTGCGTTTGTGTGTATCTTCCGATATTATGATTGGCAGTGCTTCCATAAATATCGGATATGCGGTAACCAGAACTAATATAAGGACAGGTTGCGCCGGAAGTGTAACAGTAATAGTCGGTAAAGAACGTTATATTAATGCTGTAAATAAAGGTAATGCCACAATGGCGGATTGTTATCTTGAGTGTGTTGCATACAGAAAGGTAAGGTAAAAGATGAAATATTATATTTTTATAGAAAACGGAAAACTTAACGGTGGCGGTCAATGCAGGCAATTGACAGATGGTGTAGAGAATATCGAAGTGTCAGAGAAACTGTACAACGCTTATATAGAGGATAGTGACAAGTATGTTTGGGATGGCTCTGAAATTGTTGAAAACCCTGATTATGAGCAAATTATTAAAAAGAAACAAACAGAAGAAAAAAAAGTCAAAATCCTCGAACAGCTTGACGACCTTGATAAAAAAAGAATTCGAGCAATATGTGAAGATGAAATTAAGGATGAAGCATCAAATCAGACATGGCTTGAATTTTATAACGCTCAAATCTACGATTTGAGATTGCAGCTTAAAGAATTGAATATCTAATCAATACAAAAGGGTACTTGTTTTACAGGTACCTTTTTTGTTAAACTTAAATTCGGAGGAAATAATGTTCAGCCATTTAAAAGAAGATATTCAGGTTATTTACGAAAATGATCCGGCAGCAAATAATATTTTGGAAGTAATTTTATGTTATCCGGGACTTCACGCAATATTACTATATAGAGTTTCTCACTGCTTAAATCGCTGGCATGTTCCTCTAATTCCGCGCTTAATTTCTTATATTGCGCGAATAATAACAGGTATTGAAATTCATCCTTGCGCAAAGATTGGAAATAGGCTTTTTATAGATCACGGAGAGGGTATTGTAATAGGCGAAACCGCAGTAATCGGAGATGATGTATTAATGTATCAGCAGGTTACACTTGGCGGAACAGGAAAAGACAAAGGGAAACGACATCCGACTATTGGCAATAACGTAATTCTTGGCGCCGGTGCAAAAGTTCTTGGCAATATTACAATCGGTAATCATGTCAGAATTGGCGCCGGTTCGGTTGTAATTGAGGATGTTCCGGAACATTCTACAGTTGTAGGCATTCCGGGAAGAATTGTTCAACGTGCAATTGTTGATGAAGACGGAAATCTGATGCATAACAAAATTCCGGATCCGATTAAAACTGAAATTGAACAAATTTGGGAAAAAATAAATGAAATAAACAGTAAATCGTAAAAATTTTATTACGATTTAAACAATTTCCACTATTCACCTATATCAAATAATTTGTAAAGTCTTGAACGAATATCTTCTTCATCCAATTCGTCTGTCAATTTGTTCAAATCAATAGCCATTTGATAATAATGTGCTGCATCATTAATAAATCCCATTTCTTGGCTTGCTCGTCCTGCATTGAAATATGCAAGAGTATAATTAGGGTTTAATCCGATTGCAGTTTCAAAATATTCTAAAGCTTCTTCGGCATCACAAAGCCCGTCAAGGTATAATATTCCGAGATTATTTTGCGAAAAAGCATTCTCAGGATTGATTTCTACAGCTTTATGGTATGCAACGAGTGCTTCTTCAAGGTAATCCTTTTCCCATAAAGCTATTCCGACTTTTCCGTAAGCTCTTTCTTCTTCCGGATTTAACGTTATTGCGTCACAATATGAGCGTATAGCATTGTCCAAATCGTAATCTGCCATATAAATATCGCCTAGAGCAATATATAAATCATAATTTTTCGGGTCAAGTATTAGTCCTGCCTGATAAGTAGAAACAGCCGCTTCAATATTACCCTTATTAGATGCGTAAATTGAACCTAAAGCTTGACATACAATAGATGTCCACTCCGGATCAGGGTTTAGAGATATTGCTTTTTGATAATGTTCAATCGCATCATCATACAATTCAGCCTTCGCGTATGCGTATCCTAATGAATTGTTGAAAAACGGATTTTCTTCATCCCTTTCTACCGCAAGTTTAAACGCATTTATCGAGTTGATTTTGTCATTTTTCCCCATGTATAAATGTCCTAATTCATAATAAATTTGTGCGGTATCTATATCAAATTCCAAAAGCTTTTCGTAACAATCAATAGCTTCTTCTGTATGTTCAGGATAATAAGTTTGCAAAATAGATGCTAATTTTACTAACACTTCTCGATTTAGCGGATTTGCCTCCAGTACTTTTCTGTAACAATCGACAGTTGTGTCAATGTCTTTGTTTCTTAGAGCTAAATCTCCGATTTTTCCGTAAAAATATTCATGATTTGCCGTGTTTTCAACAGCATTGCGGTACATTTTTTCTGCGGAATTATAAAGTTTAAATTTTTCTAAAAATTTTCCAACAGTGTTATATGAAAATATTGAAACATCATTCGACATGTTTTTATAAAACATTTTCATTGTTGCAGTATCCCATGCAAGCATGACGCTCCCTGTCAAAAAATAATATAAGAAACTCAAGTAATCTTTAAATGTGCCGTTATGTGTATTGACTTTTTGCAATATAGATTGCGACAAAATCATTCTTGGACGTCCGGAATTCAATCCTTTCATCCTTATTGCTTTTTTAAACTCTTGTTCGGCAGACTTGAAATCCTGTGCAAGCTGCATAAAATAACCGGTGTATAAATGTGCGTTAGTATTTTGCGGAGCAATAGAAATAGCGGTTTTACATTGTTCTATCGCTGTTCCAATGCTAATTTGTCCTTGTTCCCACATTAAAGTAGCAAGTCTGTAATATGTTTCAGGGATAGCCGGATCATATTTAACAGCATCTACATAATTTTCAATAGCTTCCTGCAAATCGGTATTTTTCTGCCCAATAAGATAACGTTCATGCGCTACTCTGGCTTTTTCTAAATAATTTTGTGCCTTTTCCTTGTTTTCCGTACTATTTATACCCGATACAGGCATTAAGATTTGTTCTGACATTATTTGAAGCTCCAATATACTAGGTTTATATATTTGGTCGGAGCTAAATATTTAAACTTTAATATATACAGAAAATCTCATACTTTTGTAGGAGAAAATACAAAAATCCCGACCATTATTTTTTAGGTCGGGCCTTTTAAAAATTATCTTCTGCTTTGTGCTTTTGCAAGTAATTTTAATATTTCTATATATAACCAAACAATGGTTACCATAAGTGAAAATCCGCCGTACCATTCAAAATAATCCGGTACATTCCCGCTGAATTGGTCAATAAAATCAAAATCGATTATTAAATTAAATGCCGCAATAGCGACAACAACTACGCTAAAACCGATTCCAACAATACCGTTAGCAAATATTCCCGGTATTACAAGCCCGAATAATCCGAGAATTAATTGTGCAATATAAATACCTGCAACGGAAAAAGTTGAAATTAAAACAATTTTTCTAAACATATCCATGTTTTTAATAACTTTAGATGAATACACTAAATACATGCCAAAAATAGCAAGAATAGTACCGAGCATTGCTTGCGGTACAATTCCCGGATAAGCAGTGTTAAACATAGCAGAAACACTACCTAAAAATAGCCCTTCCAAAAGAGCATAAATTGAAGTTGAAATTGGCAGAAATCTGTTTTTAGGTCCAAAACAGATAACCAGAACCGTAATAAAACCTCCTATAGCGCCAATAGTTGCAAGTATTGCGGTTTTATCCGCAAAGCCTGCCATTTGCAAATACCATGTATAAGCAAATGTCAATGCCATAAATGTAGCCAAAATGCAGGTTTTCCCTAACGTTCCAGCAGTAGTCATGGTACGTTCAACTTGAAGTCCGTCATTACGATTATTGAGATCTTTAGAAAAAACTTCTTCTCTTAAAACAGGATTAGCCATAATAAAACTCCTTTTTTTACTAAAATTCACTGACATTTTAACATATAAAATAAAAAACTCAATTGCCAAATTAAAAAATTTATAAAAGTACTTTACAAGAATTTTTTTTGTGTATATAATAAATGAGTCAGCCGTAATATATCGGTATTGTAATCCTCAGTAGCTCAATGGCGGAGCATTCGACTGTTAATCGAAGGGTTGCTGGTTCGAGTCCAGCCTGGGGAGTTTTTTATT
>CADBQQ010000082.1 GCA_902796825.1 uncultured bacterium | reverse complement strand
TAAATGGTTGCGGGTGCTGGATTTGAACCAACGACCTTCGGGTTATGAGCCCGACGAGCTACCAGACTGCTCCAACCCGCGATAGGTTGTTTACAGTTACATTATTATCGCTAAAAATTAAAAATCAAGTAGGAAGATAAATTTATTAATGTTATATAAAAGATATGAATAAATCCTTTTATGAAATTTTTAAAACTTTTTTCAAAGTAGGTATGCTTTTACTTGGAGGCGGATATGTAATACTTCCGCTTTTAACCTCCGAACTTGTTGATAAAAAGAAATGGATTACATCCGAAGAATTAACTCAATATTATGCCCTGAGTTCAAGTTTACCGGGAGTGATTGCCATAAACACTTCTGTTTTTACAGGGAGAAAACTCGCAGGCAAAAAAGGTGCAATTGCTTCAATTATAGGTATTGTCATGCCATCTTTTCTCGCAATTGTTCTTATTGCATCCGCAGTAACTCAAATCGCAGGATATAAAATAACTCAAAACATGTTCTGGGGAGTCGGTATAGGTGTGATTACTCTTTTAATTCTCGCCGTACGAGAGATGTGGAACAAATGTGTTAATGACAAATTCTCAGTATTTATTTATATTATATGCTTTATTCTTGCACTAATAGGGAAACTGTCTCCTGCGTGGATTGTTATAATAGCATTAATTGCAGGGGTATCTTATCAAAAATTTGAGGATAAAAAATTAAGGAGTAAGGAATGAATTTAATATTTCAATTGTTTGTTCAATTCTTTCATATAGGAGTATTTTCTTTCGGCGGAGGTTACGCTACATTACCGTTTCTATACGAAATCGCCGAGAAATATCATTGGTACACAACTTCTCAATTAACAGATATGATTTCGTTATCTTCAGTTACTCCGGGACCGGTCGGAATAAATATGGCTACTTTTGCAGGTTTTACAACCGCCGGAATTTTAGGTGCCGCTATTGCAACTTTTGCAATAGTGTTACCCTCATATATTATTGTGAGTATTGTGTATAAAATTCTTGATAAATTTAATGAAAACAGAATTGTAAAAGGAGCGATAAGAGCATTGAAACCGGCAGGATGTGCTATGTTATCTGCGGTGGGAATAAAATTGATTTTTTCTTCAAATTTACATTTAATAGGAAGCCTTATCCTCGCGTTTTTCGTTATAACAAGTTTTTATAAAAAACAGGATCCTATTTTTTATCTTGGTTTGTCTGCGGTATTAGGTATAATTTTAGGCTGTTTTAATTTAATCGGGGTATAAATTATTTTTTGAAGCGAATAACAAAATTTTCTGCCCAATCCATTAAATCAGGATAACGAAATCTGTCATGACCGAAATTTATCCATTCTGTAAGATTTTGCGCAAGTAAATCCATATTTTTTATTGTTTTATAGATAAAAGCGTACATTCCTGTCCTGTCAGCTCCTGCCATACAATGAATATGAGTTTTTCCCCCGTTTTTTTTAATATCGGAAAGTTCATTCAAAAATCTATAAACATTTTTTTCTTCAGGTTTAGCTGCAATAGACGGGATATTATGATATTTCATTCCAAGAGCTTCAACGACATCTTTTTCTTCAAATTCTAATGCCGGCTTATACATTGTTCTAAAATTAAAAACATCTGTAACACCCTGCGCTTTTAACCATTTAAAATCTTCTTTCTGCGGTTGAGCAGAACGTTACAAAAAATTGTCAACCTTTGCATAATTGTCAGGCCGAGCACAAAATTGTATCGTAGAATGAGAAATTTTCATAAAGAGAATAAATCATAAAAATATTTTTTTTGCTATATATATTATAGATTTACATCTTCTGCGGTGTATAACATATATTCTGAATTCGGATAGAATTTTCCGTCATTACCTTTAATAAAAAGTAAAGGAAAAACAAATATCCAACCGACATTTGCCCAGTATCTGCCCTCACCTTTATCCAAAATAGTACCGCTTAGATGTATAATGTCGTTGTTTTGAGTTAATATTTTAAATTCACCGACTTCTAACTCGCATGGAATTCCCAGTAATCCGTTGTTTTTTCTTTTTACAACCCTTGCACTAACCTCTGTCCCTTGAGGCAATACAATATTTCCATTTGCTTTAACAGGTTTTACTGTTCTGAATTTAACGCTGTCGCCTGTTTTAACATCATCCGCATCGATAATATTTGCCGGCTGAACAAGAACGAGTGTTCCTTGCGGCAGAGTTTGTGCAAACACTGATGTTTGCGCTAAAAGCCCAATAGTAATAATAATGATACAATCTTTTTCATAAAATTCTCCTTTTTCTATTATTTTATTATAAAACATATTTTATGCGCAAATATTTATACATAAATATGGGGCATATAAAAATTTATTATACATGTTTAAAATACTAAATATGAATAATAAGTTTAAGATATTAAAACCAGAAATGATAAGTAAAAATTTACGTTTTCCCGCAGAATTGTTAGAGCAAATGCAAACCATTGCGCAAAATCAAGGTGTATCCTTGAACAATTTAGTTGTGCAATGTTGTAAATATGCTCTGGGAAATATGGAAAAATAGAAAACAAAATTAATATAATTAAATTCCCTCAAATGAATTTTATGCTATTATTATACTGTAATTTTTAGTATATAGGAGGGTTAAATGAAAAAAGTAATTATATTAAATGGCAGTCCGCGTAAAAATTGGAACACACACAAAATGTGTGAAAGTTTTGCGAATGGAGTCAAAGAAGCAGGGGCAGAAGCTGAAATTATAAATCTTTATGATGTTGATTTTAAAGGCTGTCGCAGCTGCTTTGCCTGCAAATTAAAAGGTGGTAAGAACTTTGGAAGATGTGCTTATCCTGACGGGTTGACTCCGATTTTGGATAAAATTGCTCAAAGTGACGGCTTGGTTTTAGCCAGTCCGATATATTTTGGCGACATCACAGGTGTTATGAGAAGCTGTATGGAAAGAATTTGTTTTCCGTTTTTTGAATATAAAGAGGGTTATCCGTCTATAGCGCCTAAAAAATTAAAAACTGCCGTTATTTACACAATGAATGTTAATGAAGATATGTGTAACGAAATATATTCAGGATTGTTTAAACGTATTGAAACGTTTGTGGAAATTGCATTTTCAAAACCTGAACGGATTTGCGCAAACGATACTTATCAATTTAACAATTACGACAAATATGTGTGTGAAGTTTTTGACAAAAATCACAAACTAAAACACAGAGAAGAACAATTCCCGAAAGATTTGGAAAAAGCATACAATGCCGGTGTAAAAATGGGAAAAGATATTTTCAAGTAGGAATATATTGAATGGAAATTATAAAAGCAATTACAAAACGAGGTCTGGAACTTAGAGGAGCTATATACGGAGATACGACTAACGATACTGTTTTAATTATGATAACCGGAATATGCTCAAATGTTTTTCAGAACGATTTACTTGATGCCACAGGAAAATTGTTAAGTCAAAATGGGATAACAACAATAATAGGTCATGCTCACGATTCTTTTTCTTGTTTTGCTTATACAGATCATTCTATCGGAAAACAAAAACACGCAGGTGTTTTTAATGATGATTTTTCTATGGTATATGAAGATGTTGAAACATGGGTTTTAAAAGCAAAAGAAATAGGATTTAAAAACATTATTCTTGCAGGTCATTCATTAGGTTCTAACAAAATAATAAATTATCTTGGAAATACAAAAGATGATTATGTAGATTATTTTATAGTTTCTTGCCCTATTGATATTATGCACTGGTGGAAAGTTATGCCGCACATTGATGTTTGTTTTGATATGGCCAAAAAATGGGTTGGTGAAGGTCGTGGTAATGATATACTACCGTTTTTGTTCGGCGGTTTTTCACCTATGACAGCTAATACCGTTTTAGGATTTTATAACGCGGATAATCTCAAAAATTGCCCTGTATTGAGTAAACAAGGCGAAACAAATTCTTTATATAACATTAAACCCAACGGTACGTTTTTAATTGGCTCAAAAGATAGTGTAACAGGCGACAGCCCGAAGGCATTTATGGAACAATTAAACAAATGGACCAAACACCCTGAAAATAATCAAGTTATAGAAGTTGAGGGGGCAAGTCATATTTTTTATGGCAAACATGATATTTATGCTCAGACGGTTTTAAATTGCATAAAGAATCATTGGGGTAAATTTAAATAGGAGAAGAATAAATGTTTAAAAAATTATTATTGTTATTTTTATCGATATTTTTAATTATTGGAGGTTCTAATATGGTTAATGCAGCAGTAAAATGGGATAAAGTTTTTCCTAAATCAGACAAAGTTAATGTTGAAAAAGTTAAATTTAAAAACAGGTTTGGTGTAGAACTCGTTGGGGATTTATACACACCTGCTGGTATGAAAAAAGACGAAAAATTGCCCGCGATTGCAATTTCTGGTCCATTTGGAGCGGTAAAAGAACAGTCAAGCGGTCTTTATGCACAAACATTGGCTGAACGTGGTTTTGTTACTATTGCATTTGACCCAAGCTATACAGGTGAAAGCTCCGGAACACCAAGACATGTTGCAAGCCCTGATATAAATACGGAGGATTTTTCTGCTGCGGTTGATTTCCTTTCAAACAATAAAAATGTAAATCCTGATAAAATTGGTATTTTAGGAATTTGCGGTTTTGGCGGTTTTGCAATTAATGCAGCCGCTATTGATACAAGAATTAAAGCAACAACTGCCGTTACAATGTATGATATGACAAGAGTTTCAGCATACGGTTACAATGATTCGGTTGATGAAAATGCTCGTTATGAAATGAAACAAGCGCTAAATAAACAAAGAACCGAAGATTTCAAAAGTGGTAAATATAAAGGTGCAGACGGACTTCCTGAAAAATTGACAGGTAACGAGCCTTTATTTGTGCAGCAATATTTTGATTATTATAAAACCAAAAGAGGTTTTCACCCTCGTTCAATAAATTCAAACGGCAAATGGAACATGACATCATCTTTGTCACTTATAAATCAACCGATTTTGCAGTATGCAGGTGAAATTAGAACTCCTGTTTTGGTTGTACATGGTGAAATTGCACACTCAAGATACTTTGGTGAAGATGCATTTAAAAAATTAAAAGGCGACAATAAAGAATTATTTATCGTAAAAGGAGCTAACCACGTTGATTTATACGATGGCGGAGATAAAGGTGCAATTCCTTTTGATAAAATAGAAAGTTTTTATAAGGAAAATTTAAAGGGGTAAATATTAGAGGTGAATTATGAGTAAAAAGGTATTAATTATATCAACGAGTTTAAGACCGAATGCAAATTCTGAAATTCTTGCGCACGAAACTGAACGCGGCGCAAGAGATGCCGGTCACGAGGTTGAATTTGTAACATTAAAAGATAAAGAAATAAAATTCTGTAAAGGCTGTCTTGCTTGCCAAAAATTGGGTAAATGCGTAATCAAAGACGATGCTAATGAAATTACTTTAAAGATGAAAGATGCCGACGTTATAGTCTGGGCGACACCAATTTATTACTATGAAATGTCCGGGCAGATGAAAACATTGATTGACAGAGCGAATTCACTTTTTGCAACAGGTAAAAATTTTACCGAAGCTTATCTGATTACGACTTCTGCGGATGGTTCAAAAGGAGTTATTCAAACAGTATTGAACGGTGTTAATGGCTGGGTTGTTTGTTTTGGCAATTTAGAGTTAAAAGGATACTTAGAAGCCGGCGGGCTTGACAATCCTAACGATGTACAAAGCCGGAAAGACTTGTTAGAAGCAGCATATAACATGGGAAAGAATATATAAAATTATGCATTGGTTGATGTTGTTACTTGCAGGAATATTTGAAATCGTATGGGCGGTTGCGATGAAATACTCGAATGGATTTAGTGTACTAATTCCATCGATAATAACAATAATCACGTATATTTTAAGCGCGGTATTTCTTGCATTTGCCCTAAAACATTTACCGCTTGGCATGGCTTACGTAATGTGGGTTGCCTTTGGTATAATCGGAACTACAATTCTCGGGGTTTTATTGTTCAGTGAAAAGTTGACAATTCTTCAAATAATATCTGTTATTTTGATAATAATAGGTGTAATTGGTTTGAAACTTTTTGCAACAAAATAAATGAAATGAAAAGAAAAGGTGCTAATACATATCAAAAATTTAATTATGATATGTTTTGGAAATGATTTTTACAATGGCATCAGGGTTGGTGGATATAAAGGACGTTCACTTTATGAATTGTCATAAACTTGACAATAATTATATTTCCGTCTAATATAAAATCATAATTTATATTAGACGGAGAACAAAGTGTATAAGCAAAGAGAAATCGAAAGAGTTATAAAAGAAACTTCTCAAGGTTTTAAGGTTGTTCTTGTTACAGGAGCAAGGCAGGTAGGGAAAAGTACTATCTTAAAAGAATGTGATTCTAAACGCAGTTATGTTTCTCTTGATGATATTGAGAATAGAGAACTTGCACTGCGTGAACCCAAGTTGTTTATGCAAAGATATACACCACCTGTAATTATTGATGAAATACAATATGCACCAAATTTGCTCTCATATATAAAAATAGCAGTAGACAATTCAAATCAAAAAGGGCAGTATTGGCTTACCGGTTCACAACAATTTTCTATGATGAAAGATGTATCTGAAAGTTTAGCCGGTAGAGTAGGAATATTAAATTTAGCAGGGTTTTCATTAAGAGAGTTATCGGATAAAATAAAAACAGAACCATTTATTCCTACATTAGAATATATTGAAAGCACACGAAAAAATGCTTATAAATATTCCCTAAAAGAGATTTATGAAATTATATGGAAAGGTTCATATCCTGAAATTAATGTAGATAAAAATATTAAATGGAATACTTATTACAGTTCCTACATTCAAACATATTTAGAAAGAGATATTAGGAATTTATCCTCTATATCCAACGAAATGGATTTTATTAAGTTTGTAAGAGTTGTAGCCGCAAGAACAGGTCAATTATTAAATTATAGAGATATAGCAACAGAAGTTGGAATCTCTGAGCCTACAGCTAAAAGTTGGTTGTCTGTTCTTATATCTTCAGGTATAGTATTTCTTCTACAGCCATATTATAACAACATAAATAAACGTCTTGTAAAAACACCGAAAGTATTTTTTACCGATACAGGATTATGTTCATACTTAACAGGTTGGAGTTCTCCTGATGTTCTTGAAAATGGTGCTATGTCCGGGAATATATTTGAAACTTTTGTTATTAATGAAGTTATAAAAAGTTATAAAAATAACGGAGTAAATGCAAATTTCTACTATTACAGAGATAAAGATAAATGTGAAATAGATTTTATAATAGAAAAAGATGGGAATTTATATCCTATTGAAGTAAAGAAAACAGCTTCACCCGATAAAAGTATGGTAAAAGCGTTTAAATTATTACCAGATGATAAAAGAAAAGAAGGAGCCGTTGTTTGTCTTGCGACTGATGATTTACCGCTAAAAGAGAATATAAATGTAATTCCTGTCGGATATATTTAAATTTACAATATTTCAAAATTATCTTTCAACTTTTGTGGTAAAAGAAATTTGTATCTGTTTTCAAATTCGGATGTTGTCCTAAATCCGAGATTTTCTGCAATTATATTTATCTGCACATTTTTATTCAATAACAACTTAATATGTGTAGAAATATAATTTATTTAAATAAACATGACTAAATGAAAATAATATGATATCAATGTCATGCTGAACTTGAGATATTCTAGTAGGG
>CADBQQ010000081.1 GCA_902796825.1 uncultured bacterium | reverse complement strand
GGGATACAATCGCGTATGTGGTCCGCGTCACAAATCTTAGCCATCTTAAGATTTTTAGATAACGCATCGGTTAAGAATTGATACGTTGAGTCATAAGTGTCATTCAAATCACCCGCAGTCTTTGTTAAGTTAATACCTTTCAAGACTTTGGAATTAAAAACCTTAACAGTATTTGTGTTAACAATGTCGTTAATTTTGGCAATCAATGTAGGAATTGTCATTGCTGCGACTACACCGATGATTGCTAATGTTATTAATACTTCAGGTAATGAGAATGCTTTTTTCATAATATAACTCCTTATGCCTATTTTTATTCCACATGTTACATGTTAAATTATGTTATGTTACATGTCAAGTCTTATATTATTTATAATGTTACATATTAATACATTCAACAGGCACTGTATACACATAAAATTAAAAATGAGGTGTTGAATGAATTCGACTAAAGTTCTCTTAGGAAGAAAAATTAAAGAACTTCGCAAATCTAAAGGCTGGACTCAAGAAAAATTGTCCGAATTACTCGGAATTAATCCTAAATCTATATTGCGTATCGAGGGAGGAAAAACGTTTCCAACCATTCAAAATCTCGAAAAAATTGCAGAAATTTTCCAAATTGATATTACAGATTTATTTAATAATAAAAATCTGGATGACATTCAAAATTTAAAAAATTCAATTCTGGAAATAATTCAAACTTTTAATGATAATAAAATCAAAGAACTTTACAATTTTGTTAATGCTATAAAGTAAAAATAATTAATAAGTTAATCTTTCTAAGAATTCGTCATTATTGGGCATATCTTCGCCTGTTAGCAAGCTCATTGCATAGTCTCTTTTATTTTTAAATTTTATTGATTGCTCATTATATGCTTTTTGAGGCATGCTGGTTTCGCGGGATAATTCATTTAAAAAAGATGATTTAATACCGAATTCATGATTTATTTTACGGACTTGGCTGCTTATTTTCCCGAATTTGCGACCAAAAGCAGTGTGGTTATTTATATTATTAAATCTTACAGGATTAAAGTTTATTCGCATACGTGCCTCCGTGAAATTATTAAAACCTAAAATTTATTTTTTTGCTATTGAAAATTGATTTTTGTAAATTTTGATGTCAAAATAATTTTATGATTTACAAAGCAGATGAAAGAAAGCCCCAAATATGGTTTTGCGGTGCGCATTTTATTAATGATATTTATACTGGTTTTTTAAATCCGATTATGCCTTTTGTTGCAGAACAGGTTAAGATTTCTATGCCTGTTGCTACAATAATTTTGAGTTGTTCTCATATTTTTTCATCTCTGTTGCAGCCTGTTTTCGGTTTTTTTGCCGATAGTATGAAAAAGCGTGCATTAATCTTTTGGGGCTTAATATTTACCTCTATATTCATTTCAATCGCCCCTGCTGTTAATCATATTTTACCTATGATTTTGTGTATAATCTTTGGAAGTCTTGGTTCAAGTCTTTTTCATCCGCAGTCATTAGGATTGATTTCAAAATTCTCAACATCTGATGTTGTGCGCAATATGGGTATTTTTATTGCTTGCGGAACTTTAGGTTTTTCAATGGGACCTTTATTTTCTTCTGCAATTGCCCAGTATTTTGGTCTTGATAAAATGCCGTGTCTTGCAATAATCGGAATATTTTGGGCATTAATAATGTTTGCGATGGTGCCAAAATTTAGTATTTCGGCTTCCAAACAGCATTTTCAGTTCAATCATGCGTTAAAAGAAATTCTGTCTAACAGGCAATTGAATATTTTGAACTTAATTGCAATGTTAAAATCCTTGATGCAGACTTCTTGTTCAATATTGTTACCATTTTTATGGAAATCTGAGGGGTATAGTCAGTTCCAAATAGGGCTTGCGCTTTTCGGGTTTATATTTTTAGGAGGAATTGCATCTCTTTTAAGTCCGAAATTAGAGAAAAAAATTGGTACGGCAAATGTATTTTATTTTTCAATGATAACAACATTTCCATTAATGATTTTGTTTATGCTCACATACAAAACTCTGCCTGTTGTTTCATTTATAATTTTTGCGATAATGGGTTTTGTCACAATGTTTGCCACCCCAATAACAATGAGTATGGCACAGAAAGTTTTGCCTCAATATAAAAGTATTATAGGCGGGTTTATAAACGGATTTTCTTGGGGAATTGTTGCAATGGCAATGTCTGCAATTGGTTTTATTGCAGAAGCAATTAGTATTGTGCCGGTATTAGTATTTATTTCTGCAATTCCGGCATCTTGTTCTTTTTTAGTAAAAAAAATAACAACAAATTAACCAATCATATCAAGTGCTTGTTGATTAGAAATTCCAGGTTTTTTGTTAAATAAACTTTTAAAAGCACCGATTAAATTTTCTTGTTTTTTATACTCTTTAAAATCAACAGGATTATGTTCAATTTGCCCAAATAATGATGCATTGTCATATCTTGACTGCACGCTGTAATCCTCTACAATTCTTATCCCTTTTTGATTTAAATATCCTATTGCTGAAATCAGCATTCTTCTTAACCCCAACTATATACTCTTTAGCAGATTGATTATAATACAAAAATTTTTAAAATGCAATATATTTAAAAAAAGAGCAGATTATAAAATCTACTCTTTTTTTGTGAAATTTGACTTTTATCTGTTATGCGGGTTGATTATCTTCTATCGCCATTTTGCGCGGAGCGTTTGTCTTTTCGGTCCAAAAATCAACAAGCATTGAGCAGAAGAATATACTTGAATATGTTCCGATTAGAACACCCAACATCATAGCCAGAACGAAATCTCTTGTTGTTACACCGCCAAAGAAATATAATGATGCAAGAACAAGAACTGTTGTGAATGATGTATTTATACTTCTTGCCATAACCTGTTGAACAGAAGCATCTACAATCTCGCCAAATGTCATCTTACGTCCGTAATATCTCAAATTCTCTCTGATACGGTCATAAGTAACAATTGTATCGTTTACCGAATAACCGATAACGGTAAGTATTGCGGTTAAAAACAAACCATCAACTTCAATATTATAGAATAAGCCGAGAATTGAAAATACACCGACTACAAATAATACGTCATGCAAAAGCCCGCATATAGCAGAAATTGCGTATTTTAGTTCAAATGTAAATGATATATAAATTATCATACCGATAACGGCAACAAGCAATGCAATAAATGACATTTTGAACAATTCATTACTTAATGTCGGACCAACAGAAGATACTTGAATAAGGTTAGTATCTTTGTAATCTTTTTTCACAATGTCAGTAATTGTTTGAGCGGTTTCAGAACCCTCATCAATGAATTTTGTTCTTACTGAAACAATAGAATTAATATTGCCGTTTTGTTCAGTAGGATCTACATTCAAAACCTGTAAATAAGTTCCTGTTATCCCCGCGTCAGCTAATTCGGTACGAGTCTTTGCGATTTGCGAGCTGTCAACTTTATCAGTTGTTCCGTATTGCAAAATTGTACCGCCTGTGTAATCAATACCGACTTTTACCGGAGAGTGAGTCGGATAATTAATCATAGAATATATCATAGCGCAAATGCCCGGCAATAAAAGTATTGCAGATATACACATCCACAAAACTCTATATTTAACAACATGCACTCCGTTTTTCTTAAAATCAAACATTTTATTTTACCTCAACTTTCTTAGTCTAAAACCCCAAAACGTGCTTTTTCACGTTTTGTTTCCGTAACTTCAAACCCTTGACCGATTTCGTCTTTTTTCAATCCGAATAATGCAGGATATTTAAGTTCTCCTGTTCCAAATATCAAGTGCATGAAGTTTTTAGTAACAGTAGTTGCGGTGAACATCGACACAAGAACACCGAGAGCAAGTGTTAAAGCAAAACCTTTAACAACACTTGTACCTAAGAAATATAAAATCAAACATGTCAAAATAGTTGTCATATTTGAGTCAAAAATACTTGACCACGCTCTGTCAAAACCGGAATTAATAGCTGTGAATAAATTTCTGCCGGCTTTCAATTCTTCTTTAGTTCTTTCAAAAATCAAAATATTAGCATCAACTGCCATACCTATACTCAATATAAAACCTGCAATGCCTGCAAGAGTAAGTGTAACAGGAATAGTTTTGAATAATGCGAACAAAATTAAACCATAAATAGTTAACGCAATATCTGCAATAACACCGGGTAATCTGTAATATAAAATCATAAATACCATTACAAGTCCAATACCCAAAATTCCTGCGAATTTTGATTTTTCAATACTGTCAGCACCCAAAGTAGGCCCAACGGTATTTTCTTGAATAATTTCAGATGGTACAGGCAAAGCACCGGCATTTAACAAATTAACCATTCTTTCTGCTTCTTCATAAGCAAAACCGCTGTTTCCGCCGGAGATTTCTGCTCTGCCGCCATATATAGCTTCTCTGATTACAGGGGCAGAAATTTCTTCTCCGTCAAAGAAGATTGCCATTTGTTCCCCGACTAATTTTGATGTTAATTCTGCAAATTTGTTTGCTCCTTTTGCATTAAATTCCAATGAAACAGTCCACTGACCGGATTGATCGGAGCCGATTGTTGCAGATTTCAAATCTTCTCCTGTCAAACCTGTAGGAGTCCAGATTATATTACCTGTCGCATCGCGTTTTGGCTGTTTATTTGAATCAAATTCTGGTTGTTTAAATTCTAATTGTGCGGTTTTACCTAAAAATGCTTCCGCTTCTTTCAAATCAGTTACGTTTGGAATTTCAACCAGAAGTCTTTTATCTCCGACTTGAGCAACGCTTGTTTCTGAAACACCGAGCTTGTTAACACGGCTTTCGATTGCGAATTGCAAACGGCTCATAACTTCCGGAGTAATTTTTGTAACAGTATCTGTTGTGCGCGCTTCTAACATAATTCGAGAGCCGCCAACTAAATCTAATCCCAGTTTTGTCGGTTTTTTGTAAACAAGGAATAACGACGTTATTACTATCGCTACAATTACCCAAAACATGATAATTTTGTTTTTCAATTTTTTACCCTCTTATATTTTTGTACTAACAATTATTATTAAACTTTTCAGTAAAGATACAATTACTCGTCTTTGCTTAATTCATTCTTCACTTGATCTATCGTCTTGAACAATTGAATTTTTTCATCTTCTGTTAATTGAACAAGTGGTTTTCTTACATGGGCTTCAATCATTCCTTTATAAGCAAGAGCAGCTTTAACAGGAATAGGATTTGGAGCCATGAAAAGATTTTTAAATACAGGATAAAGTGTCTTGTGCATATTTCTTGCAGCAAGAACATCTCCTGCTTTAAAGTTTCTAATCATAGATTTTATTTCAGAGCCGAATAAATGAGATGCAACTGAAATTACACCGTTAGCTCCCAGAGACAGCATTGGAAGTGTCAAGCTGTCGTCCCCTGAATAAATTGCAAAATCATCTGGGCAAAGCATTCTCATTTCCGTAACTTTATCCATATCGCCGTAACTTTGTTTTATACCGACAATGTTTTCACAAGTAGAAGCAAGATATGCAACTGTTTTAGGTTCTAAAACAATACCTGTTCTTGACGGAATATTATACAAAATAATCGGTAAAGCCGTAGATTTTGCAATAGTTGTAAAGTGTTCAATCAAACCTCTTTGATTAGGTTTGTTGTAATATGGAACAACTGATAATATCGCGTCAGCTTCTTCTTTTTGTGCGTTTTTAGAAAAATCAACCGCCGTTTGAGTACAGTTTGAACCGGCACTCAAAATAATTTTAGCTTTATTTGCCGCAGCTCTTTTTACGGTACTAACCAGTTCACGTTCTTCTTCGTTTGTAAGTGTCGGTGATTCTCCTGTTGTACCTGCAACTAAAATTGCATCCGAACCGTTTTCAATAAGGTATTTGGTTAAAGTTTCGACTTTGTCATAGTCAATCACTCCTGATGAATCCATCGGAGTAACCATAGCCGTAATAACTTCGCCGCAATCATATCTTAATGTCATAATATATCCTCTATCTTCCCTAGTCTGAATAAAATACAAGTAAATTATATTACAAAAGTAAATAGTGTGCGGAATTATTAAGATAAATTTAATAATTGGGTCGCTAAGACGTTAAGACGTTAAGTCGTTAAGTCTAATTATGCAGGTGCTAAATTTTTAAACAATTAACCATAAAACCTATAAGAACTTAACGTCTTAGCGACCTATCGTCTTAACGACTAATTGACTTAATTTTGCCTTAAATTTTCTTTTGTGATAAATTAGTAATATGAATTGGAAAAATCTTGCGAAGAAAAAAAAGGTATATATATTAATAGCTGCCGGTGTAATCTGTGTGCTTGCTTGGGCGTTTATTACTGCCGGAGTTATTACGCATGATTTTAAAAAGCACATGGCTTCTTCTGATGCTGATAAACAGCAAGCTGTTGTTAACGGTATTATTCTGACAGAGACTAAAAATGAAGTTAAGTATTGGGAAATATATGGTGAAACCGGTCAATGGGACAGTCAGAACGGAATTGCGCAGTTGAATAAAGTTATTGCAAACTTTTATAAAGATAATGAAGTTACTATGAGTTTAACTTCGTCAAAAGGAACTTATAATTCAGAAAAAAGAGATATTATTCTGTATGATGATACTTTTATAGCACTTAAAGACGGAATTACTTTGAAGGCTGACAAGCTTCATTGGATTGATTCAAATACACCTATTGTTGCAGAAGGGCATATAGAAATTCAAAAAGGAAAAGAATTATTATCAAAAGCGGATAAAATTGTTATCAGTCCCGATTATGATAAATTTACAATAAGCGGAAATACCGTATCAAAAGTTTATGAGGATAAAAAATAGTATGAAAAGAATTTTAACAATACTTGGTGCAATATTACTTATGGCAGGAATTGCAGTTCAGGCTTCGGATATGATTATTGAATCTAAAAATCAATCCTATAATGAAGCGGATAGCAAGATTAAATTCAACGGTGACGTAAAAGTTACTATTGATGATATGAAAGTTATAGGTAATAGCGCGGATGTTAATGTGACAAATGACCAAAAGCTTGATACTGCAACATTCTATGATAAACCTTATGCTTTTGAGATTAAAAAGAATAAAAAAAGAGAAGTAAAAGCAAATATTTTAAAAGTTTCACTTATTACCAAGATTGTACATGCAGAAGGGGACACTCAATCAATCGTATTTGAGGGTAAGACTCCTGTTGTTGTAATCAATGCAAATGTTCAAGAATATGACACAAAAACAGGAGTAATGACTGCAACCGGTGCTGTTACAATGTTGTATAAAGATATTGAAACATTCTCAAATTCCGCAGAAATTACAACTGACAAAAATACAGGTGATTTGAAAAAACTTGTTTTGATAGGAAATGCTCATGTAAAACAAGAAAAAAATGATTCTTATGCCGATAAATTTGTTTATGATGCATCTACAGATAACATAAAAGCATTCGGTAATACCACAACTAACGCTATTATGGATGGTGGAGACAAATTAACATTAAAATCGTCTTATCAAGAATATAATCAGAAACGTTCAATATTTAATGCCAGCGGAAATGTAAGGATTTGGTATCAGGATTATTACGCAGCAGGTCCGAAAGTTACATTATATCCTGACCCTGCGACTAAAAAGCCTAACGAAGCTTATTTTACAGGACGTTCCAGTATTACTCAAGGTGTGAGAACAATTTTTGCTGACAGAATTAAAATGGTTATGAAGCCAAAAAGCTTTGATGCTCAAGGCAATACAAGAACTGTTATAAAAAATATCGGTTCCGGCTCAGACGAAAACATGACATTCGGATTGTAATAAAAATATTAAACTGTAAGTTGGGCTTTCAGCCCAACATTAAAAAGGAAAATCATGGAAAAATTAGAAAAAGCATTAGAATGTTTTAAAAACAAAGATTACAACGGGGCAATAGATTTATTTACGGTAATTCTTGAAAGCGAACCGGCAAATGCCGAAATTTATAACAATTTGGGCTTGTCTTATGCAAATATTGGAAATGATGACAAAGCTGAGAAAAATTATTTGAAGTGTATTGAACTTAATCCTCGTATTGCACAGTGTTATATAAATCTTGTTGATGTTTATTACAGACAAAAACGCTACGGAGAGGGTATAAATATACTCACTTACGCAATAGAAATGCTTCCGGAGGATTTGTTATTCCGTCATTATCTTGCAAGATTTTTTATGGAGGATGCAAAACTTGACCTTGCGATTGATGAGCTTGAATATATTTTAGATAAACAGCCTGATAATTATGATGCTTATTACGATTTAGGCAGGGTGCATTTTGAACTCGGAAATTACGAGGCTGCGATTGAAAACTTTGAAAATATTCTTGAATTCAAAGAGGAAAATGAATGGATTTATTATTATCTTGGAGAAGCTTATCAAGCAAATGACGAAATAGATAAGGCATTGTCCAATTTCTTAAAATCTATTGCGCGCAACAACAGGATGGCAATTGCGTACAAAAAAGCAGGGATTTTATACCTTGCAAGGCAGGATTTTGACGATGCGATAGAATATTTTGAAGATTATATGAACTTTGATATTCCGCAAGAAGAAAAAGATAATATAAAATCATTGATAGAACGGATAAAAAAACAGAAAGAAAATGCGTAAATGAATAAAAAATATTGGATAGCATTTTCTTCAATAGAGCAAATTGACAGCCTTTTTATCAAAAAATTATATGAACATTTTGGAAGTATTGAAAAAGCGTTTAATTCTTCTGCAAAAGATTTAGAGAATATAGAAGGTTTGAGTTTTAAATCTGCGGAGAAATTTTTGAAATTGAGAGACAAAGTTGATATAGACAGAGTTTTTGCAGATGTTGAATCCCGCGGAATAAATTTTCTTACTCTTGAAGATGAAAAATATCCACAAATGCTCAGAAATATTGACAATCCGCCGGCTGTTTTGTATTACAAAGGGAAATTGTTTGAGTGTAATTTAAATAAAACACTTGCTGTTGTCGGATCTCGTAATGCGAGTACAAATGCTCGAAATAATTTACGTAAAATAATATCAGGTTTTATAAATACTGATATTTGTATAGTTTCGGGTCTTGCTTCAGGTATTGACACTGTTGCTCATACTGCAGCAATTGAAAATAATTTGAAAACCATCGGCGTAATTGCAAGCGGTTTTGATTTTGTATATCCCAGTCAAAACAAAACTCTTTATCAGAATATTGAAAACGGTTACGGCGCTATATTGACGGAATATTATCCGACTTTTGAACCGTTAAGATTTCGTTTCCCCCAAAGAAACAGGATTGTTTCAGGTTTGTCATACGGAACTTTAGTAGCGGAAGCTTCATTAAAAAGCGGAGCATTAATTACCGCAAATCTTACTCTTGAACAAAACAGAGAACTTATGTGTATGCCTGGTGAAATTTCAAATCCGAATACCGAAGGGATATACAAACTTCTAAAATCCGGTGCATCCATTGTTACAGAAAGCAGTGATGTTCTTAATGCCTTATGCTGGGAAGTAAAAAAAGAAGAAGAACAAATTCAGTTGACACTTCCGACTTTAACTCCTGACGAAGAAAAAATTTATGATAACATCAAAGTAGAAGAAAAAGGTGTGGATGAACTTTTAAGTTTGACAGGTTTGAAGTTGGATAATTTGCTAATGAACTTGACAACAATGGAGCTTAAAGGGATAATAAAACAATGTAACGGGGATAGATATAAAACGGTTTAATAAACAGGAAAAGGAGAGGTAACACAATGGCAGATTCTAAAATTTTAGCAACAATTGAACGTTCAGATACAGAACAATTACAAATTTCTTTGAGTGAATACAAGGGAACAAGCTATTTGAATATGAGAATATTTTTCACAAATGATGGCGGAACAACTTGGATTCCAACCAAAAAAGGGGTAACCTTCACTCCTGATCAGCTTGATATTTTAACAGAAGCTATCAATGAAGCAAAACAAGAATTTATGGCAGAGTAAATGCTAATTGTAAGTTGGGCTTTTAGCCCAACATTATTTTAAGAGGTGATATGGAAGATTTTGTGCAAAACAAGTTATTTGAGAGGAAATTGACGCTTAAAAAGCACGAAGCTTCCGAAGTGTCTGCACAAATTCGCCATAAATATGCTGTTTGTCTGGTTAATATCAAAGCTCTCGGTGTTAAAACATTCAGTTATTTAATTCCTGAATATATGCACAGTAAAATCCAAATTGGTCAGGCTTTGCTTGTTCCTTTTGGCAGGCAGGGAATGATAAATGCTTTTTGTGTAGGTTTTAGCGACTATTTGCCGGAAGATATCAAAGCAAAGCCTGTTACAAAAATTATTGAAGAAACTCCTTTATTCACGGTTGATTATTTGAAGCTTCTTGAATGGGTTGCAAATTATTATTGTACAGACTTGGTAACCGTTCTAAATGCCGCAATACCTTTAAAGCTGATTGAAAAATCTCTCAAAACAGAGTTTTCCATAGAATATGTAAGAGATTTTGGGGCAACAAAAAGGCAGCTGCAAGTTCTGGAAATTTTGAAAGAAAGGGGCAAAATGAGCCTTATTTCTTTTGAAAAACTTGCAAAAACAACCCGCGCGACAATTAAAAAACTTGAAGCTCTTGGCTGTGTGCATTTAATAGAAGAAGAAATCTACCGCAATCCGCTTGATATATTAAATATAAATAAAAAAGAAGAACTTAATGAGCTTTCACCGCTTCAAAGGGAAGTATATAATGGGATTTGCACTCGTATAAAAAAAGAAAAATCCCCAAAAATTCTAATTCACGGAGTTACGGCAAGCGGTAAAACGGAAGTTTATTTTAAACTGATTAACGATACAATTAAATCAGGTAAAAACGTCTTGTTCCTTGCTCCGGAAATTGCACTTGCTTCACAATTGACAAAACGTCTGGCTAAAAAATTTGGGACAAATGATGTTGCAATTTGGCACTCGAGTATTTCGGAGGGTGAACGTTATGATGTTTGGCAAAAATTGTATAAAAATGAAATAAAAATACTTGCGGGTGCGCGTTCTGCTGTTTTTGCGCCTTTGCGTAATATTGGTCTGATAATAATAGATGAAGAACATGAAAGTGCTTATAAACAGACTTCTCCTGCTCCAAGATATGATGCAAGACTTGTCGCGCAAAAATTGGCAGAATTTAATGAGTGTCCGCTGATTTTGGGTTCTGCAACTCCTGATATCTCAAGTTATTATTATGCGGTTAATTCAGACAATTTATTTCAGATGCTCAAACGCTACAACAATGCAAAAGTTGCTCCTGTGACGGTTATTAATATGCAGGAATACGGTCAGGCTGCATATAAACATCTTATTTCAAAACCTTTGCAAATTGCCATAAAAGAAGCACTTGACGAAAAAAAACAAGTAATACTGTTAATAAATCGGCGCGGATATTCGACTTACACTCAGTGTCAGGGGTGCGGGCATGTTATAGAATGTCCGAATTGTGCTATCCCGATGATATGGCATGCTAAAGATAATATGCTCAAATGTCATTATTGCAATCATACACAATATTTTCCGGATGTTTGTCCTAATTGCGGCTGCGAAGCTTTAAAAAATTCGGGAACCGGCACACAAAAAATAGAAGAATACATTGAAGAACTTTTTCAGGGTTATAATATCGCAAGAATAGACAGTGATGTATTAACTCGAAAAGGAGAACATATAAGGCTTTTAGAGAAGTTTCAAAAAGGTGAAATTGATATTCTCGTCGGCACACAAATGATTGCAAAAGGTCTTGATAATCCTAACGTTACTCTTGTCGGGGTAATTTCTGCGGATGCAAGTTTCAATTTACCTGACTATCGGGCTTCTGAACGCGGATTTCAACTGCTTACTCAGGTCGCTGGGCGCGCAGGACGCGGAGAGTTTCAAGGTCGTGTGTTCTTTCAAACATATAATCCTGAATATTATGCACTTGAAAGTGCAAAATCTCAGAATTATGCAGAGTTTTATAAAACAGAAATTGTTTCGCGCGAGGAATTTGATTATCCTCCGTTTAGTCAAATTATACGAATAATTATGAGTTCTATGAACAAATTTCGTTCTGAAAAATCCGCGCAAGAAATCGCTTTGCGCTTGTGTACTATGATTGAAAAGTTTGGATTTGGAGAGCATTTGGAGGTTTTAGGACCTACTCCGTGTGTCATTGAACGACTTAACAGCCAGTGGAGATTTCAAATAATTATAAAAAATAAACTTCAAGAAAAAGGGCATCAATTTGTTTCAAGTTTTCTGTCAAAAATAACGGCACCAAAAGATATAAAAATGACTGTAGATGTTGATCCGTTGGATATTTTATAAATTATTTAATCCGGCATCTCATACCATATTTTATGATTAAATTAATTAAATCTTGAGGAAGAACAGATAATATCTGTGCTGCAAGAGCATCCCATCCGATTACATAAGAAGATAAATTGTGTTTATTTGAGTCTACCCAATGTATGAATTTCGCAACAGTTTCCACTTTCAAACCGCGACTGCCGTTTTTAAGCGCGTTTTCTTTCATAAAATTTAACTCTTTATCATAATCAGAGCAATCTTCAAAATATTCTTGATTAATATCTACGGATTTTTGCCACAGAGGTGTTGCGATTACTCCGGGTTTTATAGAAATAACCTGTATATTTCTGTGGTTTTCTAACGCAAAAGCGTTAAAGAAAATATCAAGAGCGTGTTTTGATGCGCAATACGGGCTTATGAACGGGAATTGACCGAAGCTTGCCATTGAACTTATATTGATAATTTTTCCGTTATTCAATAATTCGACAAGATTTTGTGTGAATTCAATATGGGAAAAAGTGTTCACTTCAAATTGGTTTCTGAGTCTGTCGGTGTTGATTTGTTCTATCGGTCCTGCTGTTACGCACCCTGCAACATTTATCAGCGTATTTATTTTACGTGTTTTAGATTTTATAAATTCGGCTGCCTTAATGATAGAATTCCTATCAGTCATATCTATAGGGAAATATATAACATTTTTAGGACGTTGACGTTCAAGTTTGACCTTGTCGCGATAGCCCGCAAAAATAATGTTTGTAATGTCTTGCGCAAAGAGTTTAACCAGTTCTTTGCCAATTCCTGAAGTTGAACCTGTAATAACGTATACTTTAGCCATAAGTCTATAATATAATTTTTTGAAAATTTAATCAATATATTAAATACTTTTTATGTTATGATTGTTTTATGTGCGAAAGAAATACCAAATATTATATAAAGGAATTACTCAATATTGCTGCCCCGATTATTATGGGGAATTTGGGTTTTATACTTATTGGTGTCGGAGATGTAATTGTTGCAGGCAGACATTCTACGGATACATTTGCCGCAATTAGTATTGCTACGGCGATTGTAAATTGTATTGTTACTTTTTCGATAGGTTTAATTTCAAGTATTTCGCCGCTTTTATCTAATTATAGAGGGGAAAAACGTTCGGTAAAAAAATATTTTTACCCGTCAATAAGATTTGCAATGTTCTGGGCATTTGTTACTTCAATAGCTATTTGCGCAGTAATCCCGATTATCCCGTATATGGGTTTTGAGGATAAGTTGGTTTATCCGGTGCAGGAATATATGTTTATTTCTGCTTTAAGTACCTTTGGAGCTTGCTTGCATGCGTGTTTAAAAGAATTTTTGCAGGCATTCGAAATAGTTTTATTCCCGAATTTGCTAACTATTTTCTGTGTGTTTTTAAATGTGGCTCTCAATGTTATTTTGGTTTTCGGATGGGGTTTTATACCGTCAATGGGTGTAGTTGGTTTGGCGATTGCAAGTTTAATTGTTCGTTATTTTATGGGATTTGTTTTGCTTGCTTATTGTTATATGAATATGAGTTTGCGGAATTTCTACGAGAAAGGATATTATACAAGCTTGATAAAAATAGGATTTCCTGTGTCGTTAGCAGTTCTTGTCGAATTTGTGGCATTTAACAGTATTGCTATTTTGATGGGTAGAGTTTCAGGTGTTTATGCTGCTGCGCAAAATCTTGTTTGTACGTTGACAACGGTTTCTTTTATGATACCTTTTGCGATTTCTAATGCTATAGCTGTAAAAGTCGGTTTTTGTAACGGGGCGAAAAATTTTACGGATTTGAAGAAATTTGCGATAGTCGGAACGGTAATATCTGTATGTTTTATGGCTTGCAGTGCGGCATTTTTTATGAGCTGCCCGAATTTTATTGTCGGAATATTTACGGTTGACGAAGAATTGTTTAAAATTTCAGTACCTGTAATTGCTGTTCTTGGATTATTTCAGGTATTTGACGGATTGCAGATTTCACTTGCCGGAGTTTGCAAGGGGATAAAACAAACAGGCATTGTTTTGTTAGCTAATTTTGTAGCTTATTGGCTAGTATCAATTCCGTTGGGGTATTTTTTAGCATTTCAGATGGGTTTGATGTTGCGGGGATTTTGGTTTGGTTTGGTTTCTGCGGCAGTTGTTTTGTGTGTAATAATGCTATTTATGTTGAAAAGATACTTTAAAGCAAACCGTTTAGCATAGCGTTGAGCGCGCGAAGTTTAGCAGGGTTGTTTTTTATGAGTTCAAGTGCTTTTTGAGCATCTTTATAAAGCCGCTCACTTTCGTCAATTTTTAAATCGTCTAACAAATCGGAGGGAGAAACTTCAAGAACTTGCGCAAGCTTTGCAAGTGTTTTTGAAGATACGAAACAATTGCCGGTTTCAATAAGACTTAGTGATTTAATCTCCATATCAAGCAGTTCTGCTAATTTTTCCTGCGTATAACCTCTTAGTTTTCTATATTTTTTTATATTATTCCCTAATGTCTGGCAAATCGTATCTTTCATTTTCCCTCCTGCTTAAGTTTCTTTTACAGGTAGTAAAATGTTAACCATTTAATACTACTTGAAAAAGTAGTAACAATATGATATTAATATTTTCAAATGAAAGGAGAATGTTTATGAAAAAGAAAGTAAAATCCCCTCGCCCGCAGCATCATTTGAGCGGGAGAGGGAGCAGTCGTGTGAGCGAAGCGAACTACGAATGCGGGAGAGG
>CADBQQ010000080.1 GCA_902796825.1 uncultured bacterium | reverse complement strand
TAAGCGAAACATTATCAAGGCGGGCATTGTTTGAACGTAGTGAGTTTGCCCGCCTGTAGTTGAGCTGTACAGATTATTAGTGAACGGAAGCGTGCCGCTGGTTTTGGGCGCTTTTGCCACCAAAAGCGCCGCCGTCTGAAAGACCCGCCGGAGGCAATAAAGAGTGTTGGGCTGAAAGCCCAACTTACGTTTTATATGTCTAATCTTTCAATTCTTGAGCCATTTCTTCAATAATATTGTTAACTTTTGCAGGCTCAAAACAAGAACAGGAGTTCCAAATCAATGTCGGACGAGGCTCCGTAATCAGAGGACTTGGAAATTCATTACGGCAAAAACCTTTTAACATATTTTTAGAACCGTCTGCTTGAGAAGTAAATTTAGCACAACAACTGCAAATCTTTAATATTAATCCGTAATCCTCCATTTTCGATTTTAATTGCTGTAATGCATCAATCATTCTCAAATGTGAATCAGTAGTGTATTTTTTATTTTTATAAATAAATCTGATTTTTGCTAATCCGCTTTCTGTAGATATAAATTCTAATTTGCATGCTCTATCACCGTGTTTTGTCTGCACTATAACATCAATAGAGAGTTTGTCTGTTTCTTTATCGGTGTTTGCTCCGATTTTTTTCAAAAAGCTTCTTACCGGCGGGAAATTCCTGATTATATGGCAGATTGAATATATCGGATAAAACAGGAGCAATCCTATTTCGCCTTTAGTAAGCTTGGAATTTACAAGACTCAAGCCAAATACCGCAAGTAATACTATTGCGCTGAATACAACGACATTGCATGTTACAACAAACGGAAACTTATATGAATATACAATTAATACAAAATACGAAAATGCCAATAACCAGAAATTCGGATTTAATAGTGAACAAATATGTTCAATGAAAGGGAAATTCCATTTTTTTAAATTTTTATAATTTCCCTTTAAAAGGTTAAATCTCTTAGTAATTCGGGGTGCTTTAAAAGTACAATCCTGTCCGAGAATATATGATTGAATATTTGGATTATAAACGCATTTATGACCTATTTGTGACAGTAATAAACTGAATTCAAGTTCTGAATTTTTATCATTAAAGTCAATTTCATCAAGTTCATCAATGACGGATTTTTTGATAATAAAAAGTCCGGAGTCAATATTTGTCGAAAAACCCATTAGCGTTCTTGCTTGTTTAAAGAAATTTGCCAAATATTTTTTGTGTACAGCTTTGATTTTATCAACTATATCGAGATTTTCTCTGTTAATGTTAACTTCGCCTGTAATAGCATCATTTTCTCGAATAGCTGCATTTGCAAGTGTTAAAAAGTCAGAACTGATTTTTCTTGTGCCGTCAATGAAAACATAAGCATCAATTGAGTCATCTTTTTTTAATTCAGATAAAAGCATTGATACGGCTTTTGTTTTGCCAAGCGTTCCTACATCTTGAATATTTAGAACATGTACAAACTTGTCGTTTTCAAAAATCTTTTCGCTTCCATCGTTACAATCATCAAGAACCGCATAAACATTAAAATTCCCAAGAGGATAATCCTGCATTTTTAATTCTTCAACAAGTTCTTCAAGACAAGCTCTGTGATTGTGGCTATATATTATTACCGCAAAATTGTTTTTCTTATCATCATACCTTGAGTACTTTTTCTCTATAGAAAAAGGTTTGTCATTTAGATTCCTAAGAGCAAGCACCAACATGTACAATGTGTAAATAATTACATATAAATAAAGCAGGCATAAAATAAATTCCATATAAAAATCCTCGTTTGATATAATTTTATAAAAAACTTAAATAAATATCAAATCAGTTATATTTCTATAACAATTTCTCCTCGTCTAAAAATTCGTAGTTCGTCTCCAATAACCCCGACTACAGTGGATTCAAGCCCCTTTGCTTTATATCCGTAATCTTCAATGATTAAATCTGCCAGATTGGACATATTTTCTAAAGCTTGCTCATAAGTTTTGGCCGACGGCTGATGAGAAAGATTTGCGCTTGTTGTTGCAAGTACGTGGTTAGGAATTATTTCACAAATTGCACGAAAAACTTTGTTATCAGGAACACGAATACCAACTGTCGACATCCCGGAAGTAATGTAATCAGGTGTTTTATCACTTTTTTCGGTAACAATGGTTAATGCACCGGGAAAATATTTTTTAATAAGTTTTTGTCCGATTTTTGGAATAGGTTTTACATAGTCTAGCAAATTATAAACTTCATTTGACATCAAAATCAGAGGTTTTTGCTTCTCTCTTTTTTTTATTTCGTAAATTCTGGACACAGCTTTTTCATTGTCCGGCAAACAACCAAGACCCCAGACAGTATCCGTAACGTAGACGATAACTCCACCGTTATTGAGAGTTTTTATAATATCTTCAGCATTCTTTAATATCATAATTTAATAATAGCACATAAATTGACAAATACTAAAACAAACAATATAATTTTATTGTATGGAATACATAAAAGAATCTAATAAAAATTTAATAAGTTTGCGCTCAAACCTTATGACTGTAATGGTTGTACTTACAGGTGGAATTACAGGGTTAATTCTATCTAATATCTCTTTGTGTAAATTTATTATATTATTTTCAATTGGTATATATTTTGACATTTTATTTCTGTGTAACGTAATTGAGATAAATGAAAAAATAAATAAAATATAGGAGAATTAAAAAATGGATGCAAATGAAATTATTCGTATTGTTGCCGTTTTGATACTTGCGGTTATGGGTACATATTTTAACTATAAATTCAAACATATTGATGACCCTGCTTCTAAAAAAGATTGACTTTTGGCAAAATATAATTAATGTAAATACAGGTACATAAATAAAAGGATTAAAAATGACTTCATCAGGTTCTTCAATAGTTAACAATATAGCTTCCGGATTATCAAACACTTACGCGTATCTTGCATCTTTGTATCCGCAAGATGGTGTAACTTTCAAAAATATTACGGCAGCTAGAAATGATAATACGAATTATTTAACTTTAAACCAATCTTTTGCATCATATTTGCAAAACAATTTTGCATCTTTTGATAAAGATGGTGACGGCAAAATCAGTGCGGATGAAATGAATAAATTTGCAACTACGATTTCTACAGCGGGTGTTTCCAGAGAAGAATTATCGCAGCTTGCTATGAGTGGAGCTTATTCTGCGGATATGGTTTCAAAGATTATTGAAAATTTTGACGAAATTGATACAAACCACGATGGCCGCGTAACATCTGCCGAAATTTCAGCATATACATATTCTTGCAACAAACAAGAAATGGTTGATGAAGCAAACTACAGAAAAGCAACAAGTGATATGTCTGTTTTTTATGGAGATGATACTTCTTCTACCGATGTTTCAAGCTATAGTATTTTGAGTTACAGGTACAAAAACTTTAAATCTTAATCATTTCCCAATGCAAAAATGATTGAAGATATTATCTAAAATTTCATCTGTGACAACTTCCCCTGTCAATTCATCAAGAGAAAGCAGAGCTGATTTCAGGTCAATAAAAATCATGTCTTGAAGCTCTTGCCTTTTAGCTGCTTCTAATGCGCGTTCTAAACTTTCACGGCATCTTATTAAACAACCCTGCTGACGTTCGTTTGTAATAAATTCTGTGTCTTCCGGTGAAAAATCACAGACTTTGTCTTTTATAAAATTTTTAAGTTCTTCCATTCCTTGTTTTGAATAGGTCGAAAGTTGTAATTCTTCTTTTTGTCTGGGGGTTAGGGATGGTGTTAAATCTACTTTATTTGCAATAATTACGTGAGGTTTATTCTTAATTATTTCATAAATTGCACTATCATCCTCCGTGAAGCCTGCGGAGGCATCGTACATGAATAGTATTAAATCAGCTTCCAAAACAGATTGTTTTGAGTATTCTATGCCGATTTCTTCTACTTTATCGATATTTTCTCCGTCTCTGATTCCCGCAGTGTCAATCAATGTGACTGCAACTCCGAGATCTAAATTTTCTTTAATTACATCGCGGGTTGTTCCGGCAATATTTGTTACAATTGCGCGATTTAGATTTAACAAAGCATTGAATAAAGAAGATTTTCCGACATTTGGACGTCCTACGATTGCAACTTTTATTCCTTGACGCAAAACATCAGAAGTTTTTGCATAGGATAAAATTTTGTTAATCTGTGATAATTGCTTTTCAAAGTTCTCTATTAAGTAAGAGTATTCAGGCTCTGCAACGTCTTCAGGAAAATCAATTCCGGCAACAATACGTGAAGTTACTTCAAAAATTTGAGAGCGGATTTCTCGTATTTTTTCAGCAAGTACACCTGAAAGGTTTTTGACTGATTGAATTGCAAAGTCTGATGTTTTTGCATGAATTAAATCATCAACGGCTTCTGCTTGAGATAGATCCATTTTCTTGTTGAGAAAAGCTCGTTTTGTGAATTCTCCTTTCTGAGCGATGCGCGCGCCGTTTTTTAGAACAATTTCAAGAATATTTTTCACAACGTTTACTCCGCCGTGACATTGAATTTCTATTACGTCTTCGCCGGTGTAACTGTTTGGAGATTTGAACGGAAGAATGATTACATCATCTATTTTTTTTTCTTTGTCTACAATCCAAGCGTGGCAAATTTTTCCTGCAGGAAAATCTGTTTTATTTGTAATTTTAGACGCGATTTCAAAGCTTTTTTCTCCGGATATACGTATTACTCCAACCCCTCCGGTGCCGAGCGGAGTGGAAATAGCTGCGATAGTATCAAATTCCTGCAAAATATTCATACAAAAATTATACTATAAATATGAAAAATCAAAGCTTTTAATCTCCGAGACACACAACCCATCGATCGCCGTCGTAGCGGCGGTAGTTGCTGTACCCCGTGTAGGAACTGGTGAAGTAGCGGAAGTATGCGTTCTCCGCACCGTTAGGGGATGACGACCACAGGTAGAAGTAGGACGGGTTATCTGTGATGCCTAAAGCCGCAAAGACAGTGTCCTTGTTCGCATCCCAACTTAAGCTGGAATTAGAGTTGTAACTGTT
>CADBQQ010000079.1 GCA_902796825.1 uncultured bacterium | reverse complement strand
GTTCAAAAAAGCATTAGCCGGCGGATACGCTATCGGTGCTTACAATGTTAACAACATGGAAATTTTACAAGGTATTGCAGAAGCTGCAGAAGAAACTCAATCACCTATTATTTTGCAGGTTTCAGCAGGAGCAAGAAAATATGCTAATCAAACTTACCTTATCAAATTGGTAGAAGCAGCGCTAGCTACAACTACCGTACCTATCGCACTTCACTTAGATCACGGTGCAGATTTTGAAATTTGTAAAGCATGTATCGACGGTGGTTTCTCATCTGTTATGATTGACGGAAGCCGTTTCCCGTTTGAAGAAAACGTTGCTTTAACTAAAAAGGTTGTTGAATATGCTCATGAAAGAGGAGTTTCTGTAGAAGCTGAACTCGGTAAATTGGCAGGTGTTGAAGATGACGTTAATGTTGATGCTAAAGATGCTAAATACACAAACGTTAAAGAAGCTGTTGAATTTGTTAAACAAACAGGATGTGACTCTTTAGCAATCGCTATCGGAACTTCACACGGCGCTTACAAATTCAAAGGTGAAGCTAAATTAGACTTTGACAGATTAAAAGAAATCAAAGATGCATTGAAAGAAGCAGGATTTGGAGATTATCCTATCGTATTACACGGTTCATCTTCTGTTCCTAAAGAATTCGTTGAAAAATGCAACAAATTCGGCGGAAACTTGCCGGACGCTCAAGGTGTTCCTGAAGAAATGCTCAATTATGCTTCAAAACACGGTGTTGCAAAAATCAATATTGATACAGACTTGAGACTTGCAATGACTTCAACTATCAGAGAATTCTTTATTGAACATCCTGAAAAATTCGACCCTAGAGAATATATGGGACCGGGCAGAACCGCTGTTAAAGAAATGGTTATGCACAAAATGCGTGACGTTTTAGGTACAGCAGGGCACGCTAAAGACTAATTCATAAAGTGTCGAATACCACAAATATTCAAAAAGGACGACCTCTCGTAAGAGAGGTCGTCCTTTAATAAATTCGGAATAACAGTTTATTATTTTAAACCGTTATCAACAATAACCTTTGCAAGTATTCCATTAATGAAAGATGAACTGTCTTCTGTAGAATATTTTTTTGCCAATTCTACAGCTTCATCAATAACAACTTTTACAGGATTTTCTTTGATATATAAAAGTTCAGACAATGCGATACGAAGAATATCCTTATCCATTTGTACCAATCTGTCAAAATCCCATCCTTTTGCATATTTTTCAATTTCAGAATCAATTTCTTTGCTATTTTCTTTATAATTTTGGACAATTTTTATCGCATAATCCTTAACTTTTTCTTCAGAGTCAAGAATAGAAAATTCTGCGATTTCCAAACCCAACAATGCTTTTTCTGCAACATCAATCATCTCATCAATTCTTTGAGTCATATCAGCAGATGTAATTTTTAACGGTACAGGAATATTCGCTGCTCCCATCGGTCTATTTAAATTTGTTTCGTGTTCTGCTTCGTAATCATCAATCTTATTTTTCATATCCATAAGTGCGCCCATTGATGTTTTCAAATCATCTACAACATTACTTAAAAGAATTCTTACGGATTTTACGATTACTTCATCTAAATTTTCTTTAGAATAGTTATTTATAGTTTTATCAAACTGTGTAAAAAGTATAAATGCCAATTCTCTGGCTGCTCTGCGAGCTTGCATAATTCACCTTCCTATATTTTATTTATAGAAATATGCTATCACAAAAAAAAAATACAACAAGCTAAACGCGGAGCATTAATGCTCCGCGTTTAGCTAAAATTTAAAAGTCAAATGTTATTTTTCGATATCTTTTACGCTCAATGCAATTCTGTGTTCTTGCGGTGTAAATTTCTTGATAAGAACTTCTACACTATCGCCGACTTTATAAAGATTGAACGGATTAACATTTTCTTCTGACATTTCAGAAACAGGAAGCAATGCTTCTACTCCAGGGAATATGTTAATAAACGCACCAAAACCGGTAACTTTATTTACAGTACCAGTAATAACTTGACCTTCTGAGAATTGACCTTCGATTTGAGTCCAAGGATCTTCGCCCATTCTCTTTAATGAAAGTGAAATTCTTTTCAATTCAGAATCAATCTTGATAATCTTAACTTCAATAGTTTCGCCAAGAGAAATAACATCTGACGGATGTTTAATTCTTTGCCAAGAAATTTCTGAAATCGGAAGCAAACCGTCAATTCCGTTGATATCAACGAAAGCACCGAAATCCGCAATTCTGACAACTTCACCTTTAACAATCTGATCTTCTTCCAATGTAGAAAGAATATTATCAACAACTTGATCTCTTTGTTCAGCTATAGCCTGTCTTTGAGAAAGAATAAGTTTATTTTTCTTAGGATCAGCTTCAAGAACTTTAACTTCAATTTTCTGGTCAACTAAACCGTCAAACGGAGTTCCTGTTCTCAATTGAGAAGAAGGAATAAAACCTTTAAGATCCGCCACGTCAACAAGTACACCGCCTTTAACAACTGATACAACTTTTGCAAGAATTGTATCACCTTGAACTTTTGCATCATTAAGTTGAGCCCAAGCTTGAGCAAATGCTAGGCGTTTCAATGATAATAACATACCTTCTTCGTCGTTTTCTTCTTTCAATACATAAAATTCTCTAACATCGCCGACTTCAAGTCCGCCTTCTTCCATAGAAGATAACTCTTTTTCCGGCAAAAATGCTTCTGTTTTAGCTCCGCGAATACTTACTAAATATCCGTCTTGTTCTTTTCTAATAACAGTACCTTCAACAATGTCTGCCACTGAAGGTGCTTGTGAAAAGCTTTCTTCCAATAACTTTTCAAATTCGTCTAATGTTGCTTGTGTCATTTTTATTTTCTCCTTTTCTTAAAATTTCAATTTCGCTACCACTTTATCTATAATACTTTGCGGTGTGGAAGCTCCCGCTGTAATTCCTATTCTTTGAGATTTCTCAATCAAATTTTTATAATTTTCAAGTTCTTTTTCTGTTTCAATGTGAATTGTTTCGGTAATTTCTCTTGTAATTTCCGCAAGATGTGTTGTATTAGCACTTTTTTTTGAACCGACAACTATGACAAGGTCGTTTCTTTGCGCAAGTTCTTTTGCCTCTGTTTGACGCCTTTGCGTACTCGGACAAATAGTATTTGCGATATGCAGCTCTTTTGCTAAAGGTGTTAAATATTCGATAATTTCGTTCAATGTAGAAATCATCTGAGTCGTTTGCACAACTATACCGATTTTTTTATGTTCTTTTAGAGCTTGTTTAAATTCTTCAAGCTGGGCAGTATTTGCCGCAACTAAAACTTTATCCCCGTGTTGAAGCGCATTTGCTTTTATTGCAGCGACTTCCGGATGTTCTTTTTTGCCGACAATAACAAGATAATATCCATTTTGTACAAGTTCTATTGCTTTTTGCTGAACTTTTTTAACATCAGGACAAGTTAAATCGTAAACTTCAAAGCCGGCTTTTTCAATTTCTAAAAATGTCTCAGGGCTTTCACCATGACTTCTTACAACACAAATACCCTCTCCTTGAGGCGGAAGTTCTTTGATAGTTTCAATGCCAAGCTTTTCAAGTTCTTCTATAACCTGAGAATTGTGTATAAGCTCGCCCAGAACACACACTCTGCGCTCAGGATTTTCTGTTTTAAGCTTTTTAACGGTTTCAACGGCTCTTTTTACACCGTAACAAAATCCCGCAAACTTTGCTATTTCAATTTCTTTCGGCAACTAAAATTGTCTTCTTTCAAATGGACTCGGGGTAAAATTACACCCTGTAATACAATTAGACCATAAAGAAATTTTAAAATCAACCCTTGCGATTGAGCTTCTTCACCCTGCGCGGATCGTAAACCGTTCCTGTAAAATAATTATTTGGATTATATTTTTCAGATTGCTGATTTAACGCGGCATAGAATTCCGGCGAACCAGGAATAGGCTGTGATATTTGAGTTTCAAGATTTTCTTCTTTTTTCAACGCAAATTTATCTTGTTCTAATTTCTTATCTAATTCTTTTTGTTTAATCGGGGTTAAAGAATTTTTATAACGCTCATATATAGATGGCGGCAATAATGCAACGTTGATTTTGCCCAAACTTATATATTCAGTCAGCAAATCAAAATTCAGTGCGAGAATTGAGTAATTTTTAGTCGCATCAAATACTCGTCTTAAAAATGTCAGATTATTTTTCTGATTATTTAATAGAGATTGAATATCGCTGATATTTGATATATTCACCCAGCCTTTTTCAATACATTTTACAATTATATCAGGCGACAAATCATTAATATTACCGTAAGCACAAATTGCTTGAATAACTTCGGCATCGTCACTATATTTATCAGCAAAATTACGTAACTCTGCTCCATTAGCATTTTGTATGACATACATTAGGAATGCTTTTTGTGCATCTTTCCATTGCAAATCACCGAGTTTTGCGTATACACTGGCCGCTCCGCCATGATTATAAGCATATTTAATTTGATTGATTACATCAATCGAAATCCCTTTATATAATTTTTCAAGTTTTTCAACTTCTTCTTCTTTTTGAGAGGTTTCAATATGACTTTGAACTTCTTTAGCTTTTTCTGCAACTTTATCTCTTTTTTGTTCAAGTTTAGAGGTTACATCGCTCAAGTAATTTATATAGGCTTTTGTTGTATCTTTTTCCTGAACTTTTGCAGTAGCTGTATATGATGTTATATTTTGGCTTTCATTCTGAACGGATGGTTCAAAATGATATGAAATAGGGGTAATATCTGTAGAATAAACTTTATTAGAGATTTCGCCTGTTTCCAATGCTTGATTAATTACTGCCTGCTGCTCAGGGGTATAATTTTGTGATGCTTCCTGAATATTATTGTTATACTGACTTCTAACAGATGAACTTTGTACGGATTTTGAAGCTGCCGCAAGACCTTCCGTTACATACGGATTATTTATGTTTTTAAAGATTTCACTGTAATGTAATTTTCTGGAATCGTCATTTGTTGTTTCAACGGAAGCTTGCGCTAAAAGTTTAGTATTTTGCGCAGGTAAATCAGAATTCAATACCGCCTCAAATACTTCTCCTGCTTCTTTTTTACCATAATTTTCGTTAACACTGGTTGCATAAGGATTAATTAATTCTTTATGTTTTTCGGCTTCTTTACCATAATTAGCGGATTGTTCAGATGTTAAATACTTAGCATGATGTCTTGCAGCTTTTATATTGACAGTATCCGCGTTCTCTCCGCCGACTTTTTTCATAAAACGAGTAAAGGCTGCCAAAGCGTTACCGTCATCAGCAGCCAACGCGATGGCTGCTGATTCAGACAATGCTTCTTCTGAGAAAAAGTTGCGGATTTGTTCGTCGGATAAACCTTGTTTTTTCAATGTATCACGTATTAATTCTAATTGCTTTGTATCACCTTTAGCACCTAAAATAAGATTTTGTATTTTCTCCTTGTTCTCTTTTTTCTCAAAATTTTCAGCAGTAATATCTTGCAAAGAAGTTGTGATTAAATCGTCCACACTTATTTGCATGCTCGCAGCACATAATTCGTTAGAATCACTGTGAAGGGTAACTTTTTTACCGTTATTAATATCTTTCCAGGCTTCTAATTTTTTCAAATATCTTTCGTCATCTGCAGAAAATTCGCCTTTATCTTTTTTATGTTTCAAATATTCAATAACTTTATCCGTATTATTTAAATCTTCTTCCTTATAACCGGATTCAAGCATAAGGCTACAAATATCCAATTCATGATTCAGTTCTTTTAAAGCTTTTTGCGCACTTTCACTTGTATCATTCAGTAGCCACTTGCACATTTGAATCTTTTTTTGGCGATTTGGAAGCTTCATAAAATCTTCAATAGATTTTCCTTCTCTAATACAATTAATAATAATATTTGAAGCAAATGTATAAAACCCTTCTTTATCGTCTTTTATTATTTTGTCAAAGCCAAGTTGACCGGCAAGAGTTTCTATTTTTTTATCAATATAATCCTTTTTGCTTTCTTCTGTATTTAACTTAACATATTTTTCATCAAATTTTGAAAAAATCGCATCCGCATATTTATAACATATTTCTTTAGGATTTTTGCCTTCAAGTTCTTCCGGTTTTATAAGCGACTGAATTTTTTGGAGTATTTTTTTATTTACGGAACCAATAAATTCTTTCTTTTGCTCTGTAGATAAATTTTTAACTTCTGAAATTGATTTATTTTCAAACATCATTGCTTGAAATAAAGACATTGCAGCAGCATATTGGGCATTTTTATTTTTATTTAACGGTTTTACAACTTCCAACAATTCATTTTTTTTGTTTTTAATATATTTTGCTTTTTCTTCTTTTGTCAAATTATTGTAATTCTCATCGTATTTTGCAGAATACATTTCAAGAATTGTGTCTAATTTTCTTTCAGGGGTTTTAGTTATAAAATCATCGGCAAGGATAACTTTCATAAGTTCTGCTTGATCTTGCTTAAGTTTAGATTTTAATGAGTCTAATACTGTATTTTCTTCGTCATTTAATCCTGACGTTTCTTTTTTCTTTAATAGTCTTGTGTATATAGACTCAATTGAGGGATTTTCAACACCTTCTGCTTTCAATTCTTCTATAATTTTAGATAGAACTTTTGTATAAGAAATATTTTTGATACTGGCTTCATTAGCATTTCTACTGGATTCTCTTGCAGCTTCACTTTCACGCAAAGAGGCTTTTGCCGGGGTTTGCGCTTGTGTATCATTGCCGGTTTCATATTTGAAATCAATATTAATAGAACTGTTGGAGCCGGCTGTATTTTGAGCCGGTTGTGAAATATATAAATCAGATTGTTTTGATTGTTCTATTTTATTTAACGTCATAATCTTCTCTTTCAAGTCACTTCTACTTCATGAAAAAATTATTAAACATTGTGATTTCAGTGAATTTATATTTTTTTACATTTCTTAATAAGTTCTTGTTGGCAACAAATTTGGAGTATTCACTTCACGAATATATATAAACGTATTATTTTTATATTTAGTTTCATTTAACAAAAATTCCATTATCTTATTGGCCGCATCATCACTTATTCTTATTTCTTTTTCTTCATAATTTCTATCACCCGTTTTCGCATTTATAAACGGTTGAACAACTTTTACACCACAAAACTCTTTGTCTTTTCCGATGTTATGATAAATTACATCACTTACTTGAGGAGGATAAATTCTATAATCATTATTTGAGGAGCCGGCAGGTACTATATATATTGCATCCACTTCATTTTTTGGATTACGTCTTTTCGTTTCCGTAAATAAGATAGTGTGTTTTTTCCCGTTAACAACAGATGTTTGAGCCATATGAATTTGAGCACCTTTTAAATAGCACCATCCGTATGGATTATCCTGCTGCTGAACTTCTTCAAAATATTCAGGAGCCATTACGTACGTATTTTCTCCATATTCTTCACTTGCTTCAGGCTCTGCTGATATCTCAACAGCCTCAGGCTCCATCTCTTGTTCTGATAGCGCTGTCGCAGCATTAATTGTAGCTGGATTCATAGCCATAAGAACTACTACAGGAACAGTTGCCATTTTACTTGCATTATGACGAATTGGTTTTTCGATTTGAATATCATCATCTTCTTCCGCATAATTGCCAAAACCAATCGAATGTCTGTTATCAAACTTTACACTGCTTACAGGTAATATTGCCATTTTAAACTCCTTTATTTATTTTTCACTAACCTCAACTGTAATTATAACAACCGTTTCGGGTTTTGTAAAGTTATTATAAAGTTTTTCATACCTTTTGAGGATATATTATTAAAACTTCTAAAATTTTTTTTTGCTATTTACATAACAATTATTATGCTATAATACTCTCAAAAATAGAGAGGGAGTATTACTATGAAACCTAATAAAAATTATCAAAACATTGCACAAAGCTATCTTTTTTCTACTATAGCAAAGAAAGTTAACGAATTCAGCGCAAAACATCCCGACAAAAAAATCATAAGACTCGGGATTGGTGACGTAACACTTCCTCTTTGTTCAGCAGTCGTTGAAGCCTTGAAATACGCAGCAGAAGAACTCGGAGTAAAAGAAACTTTTCGCGGCTACGGACCTGAACAGGGTTATGATTTTTTAAAAGAGAAAATCAGTCAATATTATAGCAACCACAATGTAAAACTTGATAATGACGAAATATTTGTTTCTGACGGGGCAAAATCAGATTTAGGAAACATTCTTGATTTATTTGACAAAGATAATACCGTATTAGTTCCCGACCCTGTTTACCCAGTATATGTCGATACAAATACTATGGCAGGACGCAAAATACTCTATATCGATGCAAATGCAAGTAATGATTTTCTGCCGCTGCCTGATTCTTCAATAAAAGCAGATATTATTTATTTGTGTTCCCCAAACAATCCGACAGGCGCTGTTTATAATAAAGAACAACTGAAAAAATGGATTGATTACGCAAATTCAAACAATGCAATTATACTTTTTGACTCTGCTTACGAGTGTTTTATTACTGACGAAGAACTTCCGCGCAGTATTTACGAAATAGAAGGTGCTAAAACCTGCGCAATAGAATTCTGTTCCTTATCAAAAATGGCAGGATTTACAGGAACAAGATGCGGTTGGACAGTCGTTCCGAAATCTTTAGAATTTGACGGAATGAATTTAAATAAAATGTGGCTTCGCAGACAAACTACAAAATTTAATGGAGTTGCATATCTTGTTCAAAAGGGTGCAGAAGCCGTATTCACCCCTCAAGGGCAAAAACAAATTACAGAAAACCTTGATTATTACAAAGAAAATGCAAAACTAATCTCTGAAGTTTTAACAAAACATAATATTTGGCACATTGGAGGAAAACATTCTCCGTATATTTGGCTAAAATGTCCGAATAATATGAATTCATGGGAATTTTTTGACTATTTATTAGAAAATGTGCAAATTGTCGGAACTCCGGGCGCCGGATTTGGCAAAAACGGTGAAGGTTATTTTCGTTTAACATCTTTCGGAAGCCGTGAAAATACTATTGAAGCTGTTGAAAGATTAGACAAATTTCTAAGCTGAACAGAGAATATAAAAAAACTCTTTTTATATAAAAATTTTCCAAAAGAGGTAAATATGATTATAGAATTAAATGAGAATAATTTTGAAAAAGAAGCCTTACATGGTTTAAAAGTTGTTGAATTCTACACAACGTGGTGCATGTACTGCAAAAGACAGCGTATAGAATTAATTGACTTGGAGAATTCAGACGTATGGATAGGTATTGTTGACGGCGATGAAAGCCCAAATCTGGTAAAAGAATACAAAATAGACGGATACCCCACATTTGTAATTCTGAAAGATGGTCAAGAAATCGGACGTTTTGCAGGTTTTCACGAAAAATCACAGCTTCTGTCAAGGTTAACGAAGTTTATTGCATAATTATTCTTCTACAGAAGCTTCTAATAACGGGAATTCTAAAGCCTCAACAGGTTGTACCGCGTTACCTGCTATTCCATGAATAGCTCCATACATGTCGGTTGTTGCGGAAATTACATTTTGAATTTCTTTTTCACGTTTTTTCCAGAGCTTATTCATTGCGCGTTTTTCGGCATCAAGATCAGCCTGCATACTAACAAAAGAATTCACTATAGTTTCTATTTGGAAACGGAACTCGGTACTCGTTAAATAATTGTATAAAACAGCACTTTTTTCGTGCTTGTTTTCCTGCATGCTTTTTGTATCTGAAATTTTAATTAAAGCATCACGCAAAATTCCTGATAAGGCCTTAAATTCCTCATAAGTACAGATATAAATTCCGTCTTTCATACCCATGCGGGTCATGTCTTTTGGATAAATTGCCGTAACTAAAACACCGATATCTGCGCCTTTAGATTGAATATCATCTTTAAATTTTTGTATCCATTCTTCTTTAAAAGTTTTGGTTCTCTTACTTTCATAATAAATTGTCCCGCAATTTTGGCGGTAAGGAGTATTCACAATCTGAATAGAATCCGCACCCATATCTCCTTTTTTAACTTCAAGAATTTCGTCGTATCTGAAGTTTTCTGCCAAATATTTTTCTATAGCCAACTCTTGAACTTCGCCCTGCAATTGCATTGAGCCCTGTTCTTGACGTTTTTTCATTTCTTCTGTGAGGTTTTTCTGATCCTCCAATTGTTTTTTAAGTTCAGCAATTTGAAGTTCAAATTTTTCTTCGGCATTTTTTTGGAGTTTTTGTCGTTCTTCAATCAAACGCTGGTTAAATTCTTTTTCATTTTCGGCTTTAAGACTTTCGCGCAGTTCTTCTTTTTCCCGTTCAAGTCGGAGTTTTTCAACTTTCAATTTATTTAATTCTTTTATTTGCTCTGATTTTTCTTTTAATTCGCGCTCAAGTTCTTTGTTTGCTTCTTCATGTTCAGAAAGGATTTTGCGTTTTATATCTTCTTCACGCTCTAGTTGCCTTTTCCTTTGCTCAATCAGTGCGGCTTCCAGTTTTTTGTCAAATTCGGAACGCTGCAAAGCCAGCTGTTTTTCAAGCGCATCTTTAGCACCTGCCTGAATTAAATTTTCTATATCAATTTCCTGACCGCAATTTGGGCATGTAATCTTGTTAGTCATACTCCTTAAACTCCTTAATTTAATAATATCACAAATAGTTTGATTTTTAATAGTAAATATTTTATAATCGTTAGCAAAAGGAATAATAATTATGAAAAAGATTTTTGCATTATTTGTTATATTTGTAAGTTTTATGCTTGCGTCAAATGTAAATGCCGCACAAACTACTGTTTCAACTTCCCCTCACTGGGAAAGCAGTAATATAACCGTATATATTCCTCCTCAACAACCTAAAACAAATACTATGAAACACGCTTTCCAAAGATGGGAGAGAATGAGCTACGGACGTTTAAGTTTTAATTTTGTCGAAAAAGAACCCGCCCAAATTACTGTTGAATTTACGGACAAAGTAAGCGGAACAGACGGGCCGATAGGCATTTGCAGTTTATCTACAGAAGGAATTTATATTAAAAAAGCAAATATATCTATTGTCACAAAAGGTCAAAATCAATATTCTGACGATATGGTATTTACAACAATGCTGCACGAAATCGGACACGCATTGGGGTTGAATGATTCTACCAGAAAATATCGTAGCATAATGCATTTCCCTGTCACAGAAGATCAAGATATTTTGAGCATTGATATGGAAAGACTTTATAAAGTAAATAACTGGTCATGGAGCCAGAGAAATGTTAATAAGGACTAATTTTTCCAACCATAAATAGTTCTTAAATTATTTAAATCTTCTTTAGATATTTCAAGCCGAACGTCTGCTTGAGGATACATTATACTGTCTTTAGTATTTGAGTGATTTAAACCTAATGCATGCCCAATTTCATGCAGCATTGTTGTAAATACTTCATCATTACTCAAGACTCTATTTCCTTGAGAATTATCTGCAATCCATATCGTTGAATGATAAATATTACCGCTCTTAATATCAGTTTTATTTTGTGTTAAACCAATAGATTTATCTGATTCACTGAAATCTTTATCGATTTTATTAACAAAAAATACATCCAATTGAGAAGTTTGGGTCGAATCTACGTATCTGAAAATAATTTTGTCATTTGTTACCTTTGACCATCTTGCAAACGCGTGTTTCATCATTACCGTTCGCGGATGATTTGGCTGAATATATGTTTTTATATATTGAGGCTTTTCCCATTTGCCAAGAGCCGCCTGCACCCGTGAAAAAACCGCAAAACATGAAATATAAACTATTATCAATATTAGTAATAAAAATTTTTTCATAAATATTCTCTCCTACGTACATTTATAAATTCGGTCAAATGTTTGAAAAACTTTAATCTCTGCGAATTTTCTTATTAAAAATTTACAAAAACATATTGAAAAAATTTTGGGGGATGAAATATAATAACCATTGAGGGATATATGGGTAATAGTATTGCGCAAGTAAATGAAACAAAACCGGCACATAAAAAATATGTGCTAAAAAAACGCACCGCTCAAAAAACAGACTACAAAGTTAATTATGAACAAGATTTAAATGAGGCACAGCTTCAAGCTGTTATGGCAAATGAGGGAGCATTATTGGTTATTGCTGGAGCCGGTTCAGGTAAAACCAAAACTTTGACTTACCGTGTTGCAAGACTAATTGAGGACGGTATATCACCTCAAAATATTTTATTACTGACTTTTACAAAAAAAGCCGCTCACGAAATGCTTTCAAGGGCTTCTTTAGTTCTTGACAACAGATGTGAAAAAGTTGCAGGAGGTACTTTTCACTCTTTTGCAAATATTATTTTGCGAAAATATTCAAGTCTTTTAAAACTGAAAAATAATTTTACAATTATGGACAGAAGCGACTGCGAGGACATAATTAATCATATTGTCGGCAAAATGTTTCCTAAAAAGGAAAAACGCTTTCCTAAAAAATCAACTATTCTTGATATGTATTCAAAAAGTGTCAATAAAGAAACCCCGACAAAACAGATTATTTCTGAGGAATTTCCGCAATTTGAACATTGCACGGACAAAATTATAGAAGTTCATAAAGCTTATGTAACTTACAAACGGGAAAATTCTGTTCTTGACTATGATGATTTGCTTTTATATTTGAAATTATTACTTGAAAATAACGATAATTTGCGCAAAAAACTTTCAAATGAATACAAATACATTATGGTCGATGAATATCAAGACACAAATACGCTTCAAGCAGATGTAATAAAACTTCTTGCCTCTGAACATAATAATATTATGGCTGTGGGAGACGATGCTCAAAGTATTTATTCTTTTCGCGGAGCGAATTATCGCAATATCTTTGATTTCCCTAAAATTTTCCCGAACACAAAAATCATAAAACTGGAACAAAATTACCGCAGTACCCAAAATATTTTAAAATTAACAAACACAATAATTTCACGTGCGAAAGAAAAATATGACAAAAAATTGTTTTCTAATATCACATCTTGTGTCAAACCCGCACTAATTTGTGCAAAAGACACCCAAATGGAAGCAGATTTTATCTGCCAGAAAATCCTTGAACTTCTTGATGAAGATATAAGTTTAAGTGACATTTGCATATTAACACGTAATGCCAGAATGTCATATAATCTGGAAATTGAACTGTCAAAACGTGCTATTCCTTATCAAAAATTCGGCGGACCAAAGTTTATGGAAACAGCACACATAAAAGATATTACAGCTCATTTACGAGTATTGGTAAATCCTGACGATATAATCAGTTTAACAAGAATTTTATTGTTACTTAAAGGAGTCGGCGCTTCAACTGTTAACAGCATAATTCCTGTTATTAAAGGTAATCTTAATCCTGATATCAAGCTTTTACCGTCAAATAAATTGACAAGTCTCAATCCGCTTCTAAAACTTCTTAATAAAGAACGAGACTCTATAGCAAAAAAGAAACCTCAAGAAATTGTCTCTGAAATTCTGCGCTATTACAGACCGATTTTGAAAGATAAATACGATGATTATTCAAAACGTGAAAAGGATTTGGACCATTTTGAATATCTTTCAACACAATACTCAAATCTTGAGAATTTCATCAGCGATTTAGCACTTGAACCACCAGACACCAGTGTAGAAGGAATGTATAAAAATAATTCCGATGACGAAGCATTGACAATATCAACAATACATTCGGCAAAAGGCTTGGAGTGGGATAGTGTTTTCATAATAGGCGCAGTAGACGGAAGATTTCCGAGTGCATATTCTTTTAATTCCGAAGAAGAAATGGATGAAGAATTACGGTTAATGTACGTTGCAACAACAAGAGCCAAAAATAATTTATACATTACATATCCGGTTGATATGTATGATTATTCAATGAATATGGTGCTGTCAAAACCATCCAGATTTCTTGATAATATAGATGAAGAAACCCTTGAAGTTTGGGATATTACAGAGGAGATTTAATTTACAGATGTTAGTAAAAATATACACAGATGGTGCTTGTTCAGGAAATCCGGGTAAAGGCGGTTACGGAACAATTTTAATCGCAGTAGACGAAAATGGAATTACACATAAAAAAGAACTCTCTCAAGGTTTTAATAATACGACAAACAACCGGATGGAATTGTTAGCAGCTATTGTGGGACTAGAAGCACTCAAAAAACCTTGCGACGTTGAACTTACCTCCGATTCAAAATATCTGGTTGATGCGTTTAATCAAAAATGGATTGACGGCTGGATAAAAAAAGGATGGAAAGGTGCAAACAAGCAGCCTGTAAAAAATCAAGATTTATGGAAAAGACTTTTAAAAGCGAAAGAAAATCATAATGTAAAATTTATCTGGGTAAAAGGACACAACGGACACGAATATAACGAACGCTGTGACAGACTTGCTGTTCAATCTGCAAACAGTAATAATTTAATTGATGATATATATAATAATTAAAAAATCCATCTTTTAGTGGTAAAAAATTATATTTTAATGTTTTAAAATGTTTGTATGGATAATAGCGGGAAAAATAACAAAATAACAGCTAATATTTTTTCTCAAAGCTTCGGGAATTCCGCAGCAAACCCTTTTAATGCAAATTTAACCGGTGTACAGAACGCACCGCAAAGTCCTGCTAAACGCTTGAACGGATATGATTCTACAATACTTAATAAAACGGCTTTTGATGAATCGGAATCTAAAAATTTGAGTATTGATTATAGAATTAAAGAAAAAGAATCAGCTATTAAAATTTTAGAATCACAAATAAAAAATGCAGACAACTACGGAGCTACTAACGAATCACTCGGATTGAAGGCTAAAAGAAACAGGCTAATTCAAGAATTAAGCACATTAAAAAAACAACAACTCTACGGAGGAAGAGTTTTGGGTGAAGATTTTTCTCATGACAAATTCAAATCAAAAATGCCTGTAATATACAAAATTCAAGACTTTATCTCCAGACAAATTCTTGCGAGATTATCAAAAAAAATCCATTCTGTAATCACATTAACAGATTCTCTTGAAAAACTTTCTGATATAAATAGAAGCGTAAATGAACTTATTGATATGAATGTTCCTTATGGCGAAAAAGTCCAAAATTACGAAAAATTAACCGAATATTTAAATCAAGCAAGCGTAATACATTCAAAAATTTCGAAATCATTGGGTAAACAAATTTAAAATTAGTAACTTGCTATTGCTTTTTGTTTATCATAAAATTTCTTTAGAGGATTAGCTTTTAAGGAGAAATTATGAACGAGCTGTTAAAAAAGACTGCAACAGAGCAGAGCAAAGCTTTAAAAAATAAAGAAATTTCCGCCGTTGAATTAACAAAAGCGGCATTTGAGAGAATAAATTCTATTGAAGATAAAATCGGAGCATTTAATTCGCTGACTGAAAAAACTGCTCTTGATACTGCAAAAAAAGTTGATGAAAAAATTGCCGCAGGAGAAAATTTGCCATTATTAGCCGGCATCCCTCTTGCTTTGAAAGATAATATGAATTTAGTAGGTTCAAAAACAACCGCATCAAGTAAAATTCTTGAAAATTTTGTATCACCTTTCAACTCAACCGTCGCAGAAAAGCTTTTAAATAACCTCGTACCGATTATAGGAAAGGCGAATTTGGATGAATTTGCAATGGGTTCTTCAAACGAAAACTCTGCTTTTAATAAAGTCCACAATCCGTGGGATTTAAATAAAGTTCCGGGAGGCTCTTCAGGCGGTTCTGCAGCAAGTGTATCTTCCTGCGAAGCTACTTTAGCTCTTGGTTCTGACACCGGCGGTTCTATTCGTTTACCAGCAAGTTTTTGCGGTATTGTAGGTATGAAACCGACATACGGACGTGTTTCTCGCTACGGTTTAATTGCGTTTGCTTCATCCCTTGACCAAATCGGGCCTTTTGCAAGAAGCGTTGAAGATGCGGCAAATCTTCTGGAAGTAATTTCCGGTCATGACCCTAAAGATTCAACATCATTAAATATGCCTGTTGAACATTATGCAGACAGCTTGAAAAACGATATTAAAGGCAAAAAAGTCGGTGTAATAAAAGAACTTATTACAGACGGTAATATGCCAGAAGTTCAAAAAGCTGTAGAAAACGCCATTGAAACTTATAAAAAATTAGGTTGCGAAATAAAAGAAATTTCGTTGAAAAATCTGAAATATTCTATCGGAATTTACTATATTCTTGCAACAGCAGAATGTTCATCAAATCTTGCAAGATTTGACGGTGTAAAATACGGTTATCGCTGCGCAAATCCAAAAGACTTGATGGATATGTATACTCGCACACGTGCAGAAGGATTCGGCCCTGAAGTTAAACGTCGTATTATGCTTGGAACTTACGCGTTATCCGCAGGTTATTATGATGCATATTACAAAAAAGCACAACAAATGAGAGCTTTGGTAACTCAAGACTTTTTGAATGCATTCAAAGAAGTTGATGTATTAATTTCACCAACTTGCCCTAATACAGCATTTGAATTGGGAGCAAAAGCATCAGATCCATTGGCAATGTATTTAACAGATATTGCAACAATTGGCTGTAACCTTGCCGGTATACCTGGTATAAGTGTTCCTGCCGGATTTGACTCAACAGGAATGCCTATAGGTTTACAAATATTAGCACCACAAATGCAAGAAGCTAAATTGTTTAATTTTGCTTATCAATTTGAACAAGCTAACGATTTTTACAAACAATTAGCAAATATTTAAATTTAAAATGAACTTATATACATATAGACCGATTTTGTCATTCTGACAAAATCGGTCTTATTTTACTTGACTTATTATAATATTTTCGGACAAATTTATATTAGAACTATCTGCAAAAACTTTACAAATCCCTGCAATTATAAAATTAACGCATAATAATATTCCAAGAATTATTAAAATATTTTTCATACTTCTCCTCGTAATAACATATTAAAATATTTTTAAATAAAAAATATCCTGCATTTAGAGGAAAAAACAGCCCCGACTTAAAAGTCGGGGCTGTCAAATTATTATTTTGCAAAGTATAAAATTTAATTTTTATTCTTCTATACTCTGCTTAATGGCTTTGGGCCTGCATTTACGATTTCTGAAGGCATATTTGGATATTTGCTTGAGAAGTTATCTGCAAACATTTGAGCCAACTTGTTAGCTGCTTCGTCATAAGCTGCTTTATCTGACCACATTCCGCGAGCATCTAACATTTCATCAGGAACGTTAGGGCAAGATGTAGGATAATCTACATTGAATACGTCGTGGTGTTTGAATTCAACAGAATCAAATGAACCGTTCAATGCAGCTGTTACCATTGCTCTTGTGTAAGAAAGTTTCATTCTCTTAGCACCTGAAGAAGCAGAACCTCCAGCCCATCCTGTATTTACTAAGTAAACTTTTGTTCCGTATTGGTCAAGCTTGTCGCCTAACATTTTAGCGTAAACGCTTGCATCCATCGGCATAAACGGTTCACCGAATAATGTTGAGAATGTCGGTACAGGTTCTGTGATTCCTCTTTCGGTTCCTGCAAGTTTAGATGTGAAGCCGGTTACAAAGTGGTACATAGCTGCATTC
>CADBQQ010000078.1 GCA_902796825.1 uncultured bacterium | reverse complement strand
GCAACTCCATTTACGGGATGTATGTTCCCTGATGTTCCAAATAGCCACTGGGCATCTTGTGATATTAACAAACTTGCAATTAACAATGTTGTAGTTGGTTATCCTGACGGATATTTCAACCCTAACAGAAATATTTCCAGAGCAGAATTTGCTACAATGTTGGTTAAAGGTTTCAATATGAATCCTCAATACGGCAGAACAACTTCCCAATTCTCAGATGTTTCACGTGACAACTGGGCAAATGCTGCAATTGCAAAAGCCGTTGATGAAGATTTGTTGAAAGGTTATCCAAACAGAACCTTTAGACCTAATGCTCCTGTAACACGTGTAGAAGCTTTAACTTCTATTGCAAAAGGCATGACTTGTGATATTGACAGCTGCAAAGCTGATCAGATTTTAAGCAAATATGCAGATGGAAATCAAGTTCCTTCTTGGGCGAGAATTCCAGTTGCAAAATCATTGGAAAACGGAGTTTTGAACGATTCTCCTAATCCTAATATGATTATGCCGAATAAAGATGCTACAAGAGCAGATATTTCTGCGATGCTGCAAACAGCACGTGTAGCTTTAGGTTATGACACTAATCCTAAAACAGCTAACAATATTTGCCCTGCATGTCCTGTAGAGAAGAACGCGTTGATTGAACAAGAAGAAGTCGTTAAATTACCTACATTGAAATTATCAATGATAGACCAATTGACAGCAAAATCTTCTCACGTAGGTCAATACTTCAGAGCCAATACACTTGAAGATATTACAATTAACGGTGTAAAATATCCTTGCGGTTCAACTGTAACAGGTCAGGTTGTTGAAGTTATCAGACCTTCAGGATGTGATAAGGGCGCGTTAAAACTTGCATTTACAAGTATTTCTCACGGTAATTGCAAAACCAAATTACCTAAGCAAATCTTACGCGCTCAGATTAACAGAGCTAAGAATGTTAACCCATTGGCAAGACTTGTTGAAATGCCTTTCACTTGGGCAGGATCACTTGTTGGTGTTGTAGGTAGAACAGCCGGCGGTATCTTGACTAATGTCGGTAACGCGGCAGAAAACGTATCTAACAACGCAGGTTATATGTTAGGTCACGTATTTCAGGGACAGTTTGGTGCAGCATCAAGAAACCTTGCTGACGGTGTATGGGAAACAGTTAAAGCTCCTGTAGATGTTACAAGAACTGCAATATCGGGTACAATGGGCTTGTTCCAGACAACAGGGGATGAATTTGCATACCTTGTTGACCCGCGCGGATATAAGATTTCGGCGGTTAACCCAAGAGAACACTTAACAATCGCATTCGGTTGCAGAGAGTAGTTCCGGTTTTATAAAAATCCCATTTACAAAAGAGTCGGCGCGGGCTTTTAGCCCGCGCCGATTTCTATATATGCTTTAAAAAATCTATTCTACAATTACTCTTGCAGGGAAATTGCTGCGAAGAAGATTATTAGCTGCTTGTTGTGCTTTTTCGCGTGACGAATAAGAACCGACTTGCAAAGTATAATATCCGCCAAGATTTTTTACTATTGGGGTAATTCCGAGTCCTGCATCATGGATTATTGATTTAGCCACTTCTGCTTGTTTTTCTGTTGCATAATATCCGACAACAACTTTAGCGTTAACTATTTGAGCGGAAGGTTTTGGAGCAGATACTAAATCCGGTTGATTTTGAACGGCTTCTTTTTCTTCCGAATGTTTTGTAAAATGTTGTTCCTGCTTAGTTTCATTTTGAACTTGTTTGTTCTGTTGTTCTTGGGATTGTAATTCAATTTCGCCTGTTGTTTTGCGTATAGAGTTTGGAATCACAACTTTTACATCTAATTCAGGAGAGAACATTTCTCCGTTGTCAAAACTTTTTCCTTCATCTTCCATTTGAATACGTTTTAAACGTTCATCTATTGCTGATGGAGATGTGTTCTCGTCGTCATCCGACCAAGAGGAATACTCATCTCCCAGTCCTACATCAACATTTGGAGACAAAATCTTTTCAAGCCCTAAAAAAAGTAACATTCCGGCAACAAATACCGATATAAAAACTACAAAATATTTATTTGGTTTTTTATCTGTTTTCTTTTTATATTCATCATAAGAAAAACGTGTATTTTCGTATTTGTCAATGTCTTTTAACATTACACACCTCTGACCTTTGTACTTGCCATAATAATATCATCAATTTCTTCACTATATCTTTTCATAACGTCAAGTGCAAAATTCTTAATATCTTTAATACCCAAGTCGCTTTCCAATCCTGAAACTTCAATAGGAGCGCCGTCTGATAAAATATTAACACCCGTATGAATGAGAACGGATGTAAGTGATTTTGTGGCAATTGAAACAGACAGCTTTTTATTATTTATAAATAAGTCGTCTCCGCTTCTTACTAAACATATTCCCTCTCCCGCATTTCCGGCAATCGCGTTCCGCTCTTGCGGAACTGCTCCCTCTCCCGCCAAAAAATTCTGCGGGCGAGTGCATGTATATAATGCTTCAAGAGCTTCTTTTATGCAGGTGATAAGAAGTCTCTGGCGAAAAACACCTTCCACCAACCCAATATTAAATTGTTCTGATATAAAGCTGAGCATATATTTGCTGTAAATAGGTTCATTATTAATAACATCTTCAATGTCAACCATTTCGGTTAATTTTACTTCACATTCTCCGCAGAAAGCAACAATGGCATCTCCTTGAATTTTGTAATTTTTGTATATCCAGTGAGGTGCAAGCTGTGAACCTATATATTTAACTTCATCTTCAATGTATAATGTTTTCATATCACCTTATCCGAAAATTATTTTAATATATTTTTCTGCGTTGTTATTATTCAGTGCTTTTTTTAGCCTTGTACAGGATTCACAAACTCCGCAATGTCCTTTGCTGTCTTGATAACAGCTCATTACCATTTCAAGCGGAATTTCATGCTCTAAAGCTAAATTAACTATATCATTTTTATCACAATTTATCAAGGGAGCAATGACTTTTGGGTGTTTTTCGGTTGAGAATTCAAATTCGCTGTTCACGCGGTCGATAAATTCTTTGGTATTATCCGAAAAAGTTCCGGCTTCTTCCTTATTTGCGCCTATTAAAATGTAATCGTAACCGTAAGAATCCGCAAAACATCCTGCTATATTCAGAAATAAACCGTTTCTATTTGGAACCCAAACGGATTTTGCACTTTCTTGAGGGTTTTCTAACTCTTTGCCTGATGGAATATCTTTTGAAGCTACAAGTGATGTATGCGTAATTTCTTTTAGCCAATCAAGTTTTATAATTTTATGTTTAATATTGTAATAAGTGCATATTTTTTCAGATGCTTCAATTTCTTTGTTAACGGATTTTTGCCCGTAATCAAAAGTGAGAGCAATTTCTACATTTAATTCTTCTTTTTTTAGTCCAAGACTGACAAGTGAGTCAAGTCCGCCTGATAATAGTATTATAGATTTACTCATATTCATCAATTATTTGTCGTGCCTCTTGTTTCAGATTATTCGAAAATTTATTCGAGTCAATTACCTCATCGAGAATATTTCTGTCAGACATGTTGTATAGTGCAATCATTGCATTTTTCTTTACTTCTTCATCAGAATCTTCATAAAGACATTTTTTTATTGTGTCGAACGCTAACGGATGGTCGCATTCCATTAGAGCTTCTATAGAATTTATTCTAACTTGGGAAGATTCGTCAGCAAGAGAGTTCCTCAGGGCTTTGAATACTCTTTCGTTTGAGCCGAAGCCCATTTTGTTTAAGGCTTCTATTGCGCGTTCTTTTAAAAACGAAAATTTGTCCATAATGCCTTGCTTTGCTTCAAGAATACTAACAAGCGGGTCTATTGCGCGTTCGTCTCCTAAAAGTCCGAGAGCCAGTGCTGCGGACTCTCTTACATATACGGATTTTTCATCTTCGTCTTTTACTACGTCAATTAATGGTGCAACAGCAAACCTGTCGCCGATTTTTCCCAAAGCATCCGCGCACGCAAGCCTTATTCTGTAGTTTTCGTTTTTATTATTTAAACAATATAATAAGGATGAAACGACATCTGTATTTTTATGGTTTGCAATAGCTTTGGCGCACATTACCCGAACATTTGTATATTTTTCTTTTTCTTCTTGTGTTTCGCAGTTTCCGTTTTTTAATAACAATGTATCTACAAGAATTTCAAGACTTGACGGATGGCGGTACATATCTAAAATCCTAATTAAATGCATCATAACATCCGGTTCTTTGCATATTGATAAAAGGTAATTGTAAACGGGTATAAGCTCAGCTTCTGTACGGCTGTTTTTTAATTCATCAATTTTGTTAATAACACTTTGCGGATTTTCATCATCTGACATACCGCAGTATTGTGCTATTAAATTAAAGTCGTTTTCTCCGTGTTCCATAAGCTCTCTTTTATATGTCAGATTACAATAAAATTAGTAGAAATTCAAGGTGAGTTGAGTGAGTCTAGTGAGTGAGACGAGTGAAGTGAGTATAATTTTTTGAGTGAATAAGTGACTAAGTGAATAGGTGATTAAGTTCGTTACAGAGTATTTATTAATGTTCTTTGAGACCTCTGCTGACTTAAAACAAAACCTGAAATGAACTTATTCACTTAATCACTTATTACCTTATTCACTTTACTCACTCTACCGTACAAATTTATCCTACACATCCACTTCCTTCAATTGTAACATTTTCTTAATCATGTAACAACAAAATTTTTTCTTTGCTTTAGAATAAATATATAAATTACTTTAATTTTATTAGACGGTGTGAAGATGAAAATAGACTCAATTAAAAATTATCCCGCGGGATATGTATCTCAAACAAACAAGCTCAAGCATGATTATGAGCATGAAAAGCATGGAGCGGGCATGCATAGAGAAAATGAAAGTGTAAATAGAGGATATTACGGCAGCTTTACGGGTAAAGAGAAGGCTGCCGTTAATGTTGGAAACAACTTCGTTAACAAAACTTTCAGATCAAACTGGTTCCAAAAACTTTTACACGTATTTGAAGAAAAAACAGTAGTTGCATCAACTCTTGTCGCATTGATAGTTGCAGGTGTAGCAAGACCCGCAACAAACCTGGTAATGGCCGGTAAAGAAGATAGAGAGGACAGTATTTATGCGGCATCTCATGCGATATCATCAGCCATAATCGGTTTCATTGTTTCTTCAATAGTTATGGCGCCATTTGACAAAGCTTTTAGAAAAATCAAAGAAGATCCTAAAAAATATCTTCAAGGATTGGAAGAATTGCTTGATGTAAAAGAAATCGGAAAACGCAAACTTGAAAAATCAGTACCTTATAAAAAAATCAGTAAAGTTGCACAAATGATTCCTGATACATTAATTTTGGGTGTTCCAAAAGCAATGCTGACGATTGCTCTTATTCCTCCGATTTTGAAATATGTATTCCACCTGGAAAAGGGCAAACATAAAGCGCCGCAAGGACCGGATGCAAACCCTGATAAGCAAAAATATGTTGAAAAATTAATAAAAGCCCCGACCTTAAAAGCCTTCAAAGGAGGTGACAAGTAATGAAAGTTATTTCAACTCAATTGTATAATCAAAATTATTCTGCAAACAGAAAATCATATAATTCAAAAAATACGACAGCACCTCAATTTACAGGTAAATATGACCAATTTACCGAATGGATTGCCAACAATTATTACAAAAGATTTTATAACAGTAAATTTGCAAAATCTTTTATAAACAATACTAAGGGTAAAAAATGGAATAACATGACAACCCACATGTCAGCGTTAGGTTCAACATTGATTTCCGGCATGTACATTGTAAGAACTTTGCAAAATGACAAACTGGACGTCGAAAAACGTAAAACGTTGGCTCTTAATGACTTAATGGTATGGGCATTATCAACTCTCGGCGCATACTTTATGGATGCTAAACTCGGTAATTGGTGGAATGGTGTTACTACAAGATTTACTGCTAATTATCTGATGGATAATAAAAAAGCAAAAAGAGTACGTACTTTAGGAGACTGGGATCCTGCCAATATTAATGACATGATGAATAATTGGCATGAAAAAGTTAACGCTCGTATTGACAAAATCAATGAAGCAATAAAATCTCCTGATTATAAAGGCGCAAGAAAACCGTTAGAAAAAGTCGAAGCGGCTGCTTATAAAAATGTAAGAGATTTCAACCTTGATGTATTGAAAAACAGAAAGCTTACAACTCTTATTGATGGTATGGGCGTACTCAAATCATTGTTTGTATTCGGTATGGTATATAGATACATTGTTCCTGTACTTGTAATGAAACCAGCGAATATGATTGGTAACTACTACCACAAAAAACAAGCTGAAAAAGCTCAAGCAGCACAAGAAGCTCAACAAGCAAAATAAGTTTAATAATATAATATTAAGAGGGCGGCGGATTTTTTCAAATCCGCCGACTTTCTTTTTTATAATTTTTTCACAGAACAGAAATAAGGATTATTCTGGTATCTTGTCCATAGGACATAACCTTTATTGCCTTTTACGACTGTAGAGCCGGTTTTAATAAATCTTTTTTGCCCATTTTTTTCTGTAACTTCCGAAAATAAATCTATATTCTGACGCTCGACTTTGTTTGAACGGCTTTTCATTGCTTCATAAAGATCATCAACCTGCATTTCGGTTAAATTGCAGTTTATCTGGTATTTGTCGGTTGGAGAAGAAACGGTTTCTTGATATCTGCAAAATCCGTTCATCCAACCGTTAATTTTTCTGGTGGTTGTAAAGTTTTGCCCTTCAAAATTAGATGTTGTTGTTTCTTGATAAGTATCACAATCCTTGAAGTTTTTTATAAATTTGCGAGAAAATTTTGTATTTTCAGATGCAAATGCACAAGCTCCTGCTGTTATAAATATAGTTAAAGCAATCGCAATAAATTTCTTTTTCATAAATATCTCCTCAAACTATTAAACATTATAGCAGAAATTTATTTTGAGTAAATATTTTAACAAATTTCAAATTTTATATAAAATCTCATCAATTTGTATGATTACAAAAAAAATCAAAGTGCTAATATAACAATATACTCCTTAGAAACTAAGATACACATATCCCTAATCAACAGCTATGCACCTGACGTACATAGCTTTTTTTTATGATTATTTAAAATATAATCGCCTTTGTATTCGTTCAAAACTCCGTCTAAATCAATGAGTACTGTGTATTTGATGTTTTCCATGTATCCATCCTAATGTATATTACTTAGTGCTATAAATTTATAGCACTAAGTAAGTATATAATAATTAAAATATATAAATGCAACAAAATAATAAAAAACTTTTACAATTTAAAAATGCTCTTGGAGAGATTGTTAAAGAGTTGCGTACTTTTAAAACTAATTTATCAATAAATAAATTAGCGTTAGGTTATGATATAGGCAGGGGCAATCTCAGTAAAATAGAAAAGGGCTGTTTTGATTACAGAATGTCGACTGCTTGGAAATTGTCGGAAGCATTAGGGTTAAAATTCTCAGAATTTTCTAAAATACTTGAAGAAAAATTGGGGGAAGATTTTACATTTATAGATGAATAAGTTTTAATAAAATAGGGCGCGATTTTTATAAAAATCGCGCCCTATTTTATTTTGTTATTTATTTTTACTTATTGCAAGTGCAGATTTCGCCACATTCACAGCCTTCGCCGCAGTTGCATTCAAAGTATTTTTT
>CADBQQ010000077.1 GCA_902796825.1 uncultured bacterium | reverse complement strand
CTAAACCTGATTTACGTACAATTCAATATCCTCATCCGTAATCATTTCGGTCGTGGCAATGAGGATATTGTTTTTGTCAAGTTTTATACCGCCTAAAATCCCTGCATTTTCAAGTTTTAACAAATATTCCTCCGCGTTCGGAACTTCAAGAGTAAATTCATTAAAGAAATTTTTATTTAAAACTTTATAACCTTTTTGGACTAATTTATCAGCAAGTTTATGAGCTTGTTTTGCGGATAAATATCCCGCCTGATAGAAGCCTTTTTCTCCCATCACGGTAAGATATAAGGTCGCGCAAAGTCCGATTAGCGCCTGATTAGAACAAATATTACTTGTCGCTTTTTCGCGTTTTATATGTTGTTCTCTGGTTTGAATAGTCAGGCAGAATGCTTGTTTGCCGTCAGCGTCTAATGTTCTGCCAGCCAGTCTGCCCGGCATCTGGCGCATAAATTTTTCTCTGCAAGCCAAAAATCCTGCACTAGGTCCGCCAAAATTCATAGGAATTCCAAGTGTTTGTATATCTCCGACTACAATATCTGCCCCATATTCTGACGGAGGTTTGAGAATAGAAAGAGTCGAAACATCCGTACAAACAACAAGAAGTGTATCGTCATTTTTTACGGGCTCAAGTATTTCCCCAAAATAGTTTGGAGTTTGGATTAAAACGCAAGCGTACTCTGACGTGTTTTGCGGGATTTCATCAACCCAGTCTACATCTATGTTTTGCGGTTGAGTATATGTTTTAATAACTTTTTTGTATTCAGGGTTTAGGGAATTTAGAACGCATACTTTATATTTTTTCTGTATTCTGCAAGCCATTAAAATAGCTTCTGCGCAAGCTGTTCCGCCGTCATATAACGTTGCGTTAGAAATATCCATCCCCGTTAAACGGCATATCATTGTTTGAAATTCGTACATAACTTGAAGTGTTCCCTGTGAAATTTCAGGTTGATACGGAGTATAAGCAGTATTAAATTCAAAACGATTTGCCACCTGCGAAATACAAGCAGGAACAAATTTGTTATAAATTCCGCCGCCCATAAAATTAATGAAATCGGATTTATTCTCTTTTGCTATATTTTTTACAACACGCTGAGTTTCCATTTCACTCAATCCGTCAGGTAAATCAAGCGTTTTCATTCTAACATCGGATGGAATTTGGGAGAATAAATCTTCTACCGATTTTACTCCGATAAAATCACACATTTGCTTGCGAACATCATCACTATGTACCAAAAAATTTCTCATTTTTATTCAACTTCTTTCTTATAATTTTCATAATTTAATAAATCTGTGCTTTCGTTTTCAAAGTCAGAAGCCTCGATTTTAATAAGCCATCCGTTTTCGTAGCAGTCATCATTTAATTTTTCAGGAGCGTCAACCAGTTCCTCATTTACGGCTGTAACTTTACCTCCAACAGGCATATAAATTTCGGAAGCTGCTTTTACGGATTCAATATTTGCAAAAGTCTCGTCTTTTGCAAATTCTGTACCAACTTCAGGTAATTCTAAAAATACAATATCTCCAAGCTGGTCAATTGCGTAATCTGTTAGTCCGATAATGTATTCACTGCCTTGTTTTACAACATATTCATGTGTTTTTGAACATAACATTTCATCTTTAAGACTCATACTATTCTCCTTTTAAAATTAGTTGTCTTGAACTTACGGTATTACACCCTATTTCTTTTTACGACAAACGGTCGTTTTACAACTTCCGCGTCATGTAATTTCTCTCTAATCATAACTTGAATTGTTGCGCCGGTGCAAATTTCAGGAATATTTTTTACATAAGCCAGTGCAATATTTTTCCCTGTAGAAGGCGAAACTCCTCCACTGGTTACATGTCCTGCTTTTTCTCCGTTGAAATATATTTCATATTCGTGGCGCGGAATATTTTTATCTTTCATAACAAGCCCGATTAATTTTCGTGAAACACCGTTTTGCAATTGCTCGGTAATTACTTCTTTTCCGTTATAATCAGCTTGTTTATCTTTTGGCACAGACCAACTTAAACCTGCTTCTATCGGGGTTGTAGTTTCATCTAAATCATTTCCGTATAAATGCAAAGCTGCTTCTAGGCGCAAAGTGTCGCGAGCGCCCAAACCGATAGGCTTTATTCCGAACTCTTTTCCGTCTTCAAGAATTTTATCCCAAAGATATTCGGAGTGTTCATTTTCGACCATAAGTTCAAAACCGTCCTCTCCGGTATAGCCGGTTCGTGAGGCAAGAAGCTTTACCCCTGAAATTACTGCCGGTTTAATTGTAAATGATTTTTGTCCGTCAATATTATAACCCATTTTACGCATCAAATCGATTGCTTTCGGCCCTTGAACGGCAAGCAGTGAATAGTTGTGAGATTGATTGTCAATCTTAACGTCAAGACCGCGCTTGTTGCGTACAAGCCAGTTTAAATCTTCATCAATTCTTGAAGCGTTACAAATTACAAGATAAGACTCAATCCCGATTTTATATATAATCAAATCATCTACCAATCCGCCGTTTTTATTCGTTAACTGGCAGTATACAGCTTTTTCATAAGCCAATTTAGTTATATCCTGCGGCACAACTTTGTTTAGAAATACAGTTGCATCTTTGCCCGATACAAAAACTTCTCCCATGTGCGAAACATCAAAGAGCCCGAGATTTTCGCGAACAGTTTTGTGTTCTTCAATAATAGAAGAATACTGTACAGGCATGTGCCAGCCCGCAAAATCAACCATTTTGGCTCCAAGAGCAACGTGTTTGTCATGTAAATATGTTTCTTTAACCATTATCCCCGCCTCCCCTTTGAATACAAACATTTTCGCTGTAAAATGCTATATTGTCAATGGGATGTTTAGATAAGTTAAAGTGCTTTCTAAAAATTACTTAATTTTTTGTATAATTCGATTTCTGCTTTTGAAAGTTTTTCTGGAAGAACAATTTTTATTCTGACATTTAAATTCCCGTAACCGCCGGATTTTTTAGGTAATCCTAATTCTTTTAATCTCAACATTTTACCGGTTGATGTCATTTCTGGAATTTTTATCCCAATATTTCCATGCAGGGTTTGAATATCTTTTTTACACCCCAAAACGGCTTCAGGTGGTGTGATTTCAATATCTTTTGTCAAATCTGAACCGCATATTTCATATTCACTGTCCTTTGGTTCTAAAATGAGGTATAAATCACCTTTTTGACCGTAAGAATCTACTTTTCCCTCACCTTTAAGTCTTATTTTTTGTCCTTTTCTAACTTCTTTTGGAAGTTTTACTTTTATGGATTTTGACTCATTAACATATCCTGTTCCGCCGCAATTTGAACAGTATGCACCGTTTGGCGGACATTGATTACATTTGCTTATGTCATTAAATTTTACGCTAATCGGTTCATCTGAAAATAAATCTTTAGCAGTAACGTTCAATGTTTTTGTAACGTCTAAATCTTGTTTTTGGGGTGGTTTTTGGGATGTTCTTTGCTGTGTGCGGGTTTGTGTACCCATGTTTCCAAAGTCAAAACCTGAAAAACCTCCGGTATTTCTTCCGCGTGTTGCGCCACCCATCATATCACCGAAAAGGGAGCTGAAAAAGTCTGAAAATCCTCCCATATCGCCGCCGCCAAAGCTGAATTGCTGATAGCCTTGACCGCCGTGAAAACTAAAATTTTCAAACCCCGGAGGAGGGGTATAATCCGCACCTCCTTGCCAATTTGCACCTAAACTGTCATAACGTTTACGTTTTTGCGGGTCGCCTAAAACTTCGTATGCTTCATTTATTTCTTTAAATTTATCTTCGGCTTCTTTGGTTTTATTTACGTCAGGATGATATTTGCGGGCAAGTTTTCTGTATGCGGATTTTATTTCAGCTTCGCTTGCTTCGCGTTTTATGCCTAATATTTCATAATAATCTCTATACTTCATAAAAAATCTCCTAAGTATATAATAATATAACTTAGGAGTTTTTATCTTAATTTTAATTATTTCTTAATTATGTTTATCTAAGGCTAACTTTTACAGCAGGTCCTTTTTGTTGAATGTCAACTTTGTTTTCTCTTGCTAACCAGCCTAAACCTAAATCTGCAAAATTACCTTTTAAATCTAAGTCTTTTTTCATTTTTGAAAATGAAGTTGTTCCGTTTTCATGTAAATAGTTGTAGATTTCTCCTGCTGAAAATCCGATTTGTTCTTCCAAAGTAAGTGATTGTCTTGCCATGATTTTTTCTCCTTCCATGCTATTAATTGTCTACCGTACACTTTTTCGGTATCTTTATAATAGTTTATTTTTCAATTCTTGACAATCATTTTAAAAATGTAGTTTTGAATTAAGATTTTATGCTAAAATACTTTATAAGGAGTATTGATTTTGTTTATTGAAGGAAGTTTAGCCTCTGAAAAAACAGATTATTTAATAAAAAAATATTCACAACTTCTAAATGACGGTGTGAAAGCTTCCGAAATTCTTGTGATTGTACAGAATTCCACATTAAGAGAGAATTTTACAAAAAAGACTTTAGAGAATTTAGAAATAGATTGTATCGAAAAACTTAACATTCATTCGTTTTTTTCTCTTGTATATAATACGGTTTCTGACAATTGGGCGTTTTTAGAGGATAGAAACAGCGGTAAAAAAGCTATATTGCCAAACCTATCAGGGTTAGAAGTTTCTCAATTTATTCTGAAAGATATTTTAAAAGAAATAAAATTTAAGGGTTATAATTCCAGAATGTCTTTGCTTCACCAGATTTTTCGCAGATATTCTTTGATTGTACAAAACAATTTGACGCAGGAAGAAGTTGAACAAAGGGCAAAAATTTTAAAAGAAAGTTTTGCGCCTGAGGCCTCCGAAACTATCAAAAAATTGCTTAAGGAAACACTTAATTTGCGGGCATTTGACTATATTCGCCAGTGTCTTTTGTTTAATTTTATATATAAAAACACTTCTTATTTTGAAAATATAAAATATTTATTTATTGATGATGCGGATGAGCTTACTCCGATATGTATTGATTTTATTTCGTATTTGTCAGGACAAATTAAAGATTTTTATATTGCAATAGATCCTTTGGGTTCAAGCCGGTGCGGATATCTTAGTGCAGACAAAAATAATTATTCAAAATTAATAAATATTATTGGCGATGAAGTAAAAAAATTGCCTGACATTTCAAAAGTTTCAGCAGATGCGTTAACTCTTTACAATAACATTTATAAAAATGAAACAAATATTCTTGAAAACTTTTCGTACAAATCTTTTTCAAAGCGCTCTGAATGTGTAGAAGATGTAATAAAAAAAATAAAATCGTTTTTGGCTAAAGGAATATCTCCCTGTGAAATTTCTATAGTTACACCTGTTATAGATGATATGTTAAAATTTACTTTAAAAGAAAATTTTAACAAGGGTGTAAATCTGTTATACCTGTCAGGAAGCGAAAAAATTATTCAAAACAGGCTTGTATTTGCCGCAATTACAATTTTAAAACTCAATACTGAATTAAAAAATTCTCTGTCTGAGTTCGATATTAGAGGAATTTTAACTGAATTTTTGCATATTCCTGTTAAATATTGCAAAGAAATTTTGGAAAATTTTTCAAAAACGAAAGAATTAATCCCTTATAAATTTGAAGATGAAGAATATTCACAAAAATATGATGCGTTTTTAAATCTTATTCATGGTCTTGAACATTCAAACAGAAAAATTTCTGAGCAAATTTTAGAAATTTATGATAACTTATTCAATTTTTACAGCTACGATAAAAATGAAATAAATAAATTTAATTTCTTTATAAAGCAAATTACTGATTTTGAAAATGTATACGGAGAAGATATAAATTCTCGCAAATCCGATATCATATTACAGGTTGAAAACTCGATTATTTCTGAAAATCCATATTCAGTGTTAAATATTGACAGTAATGATTTAATTGTTTCTACCCCGCAAAAAGTCATTGATAATCAAGTAAGGACAAAATATCAATTCTGGTTGGATATATCAAGTTCGGAATGGATAAAGTCAGACACCGGTCCATTATATAATGCATGGGTATTTCAGAAAGATTGGACTAAAGAGGATTATACACTTGAAGATAATATTGAGCTTTCAAAAGATAAAAATGCACGTGTTTTGAGAAAATTGACATTGTGTGCAAAAGAACATATTTATTGCTATTCAAGTCTTTTTGATTCAAATGGTGTTGAAAATTATGGTGCGCTTGAAGATTTTATATTTACAAATGAAAATAATGACTCCGGCGCAAACGAGCAAACAATTTTTAAGATTATCCCCCGTCCTGATCAAAAGCCGGTTTTAGATTATAAAAGCGGTTATATGGGCATTTCTGCGGTTCCGGGAGCCGGAAAGACTACAATTTTATTAGCACTAATAATTAACTTACTGGAGCGTGGTATAAATCCGGAGCATATTTTTGTTCTGACTTATATGGATTCTGCAGCCAGAAATTTTAGAGAGCGTATTAAAAACGTTCGCAAAAGTTCTTCAAAACTGCCGAATATCAGCACTATTCACGGACTTGCTTTAAGGATTTTAAAAGAAAATGGAAATTATGAAAAACTCGGACTATCCGGAGATTTTGAAATTTGTGACGATTCTCAAAGGGGCAGAATTCTTAGGGAAATTTCTAATCGTTTGAAAATAAAACCAAAAATGGCGGAAGAATTTGATAGAGCGGTATCTGTTTTCAAAATGGGTGGAGGAATTTTCCCTGAGAATACTGATGATGAAAAACTTAAGCAGTTTAAGAATTTCTATTTGCAATATTGCGAGAGTTTAAAAGAATTCAATCTTATTGATTATGATGATATGTTGATTGGCTCGGTTAAGATTTTGAAAGAAAATGACGACGTTTTAGTTCATTATCAAGAAATTTGTGAATATATAATAGAAGATGAGGCGCAAGATTCTTCTGCAATTCAGCAAGAGCTCATTTCTTTGCTTTCCGGCAAACACAAAAACGTTATACGCTGCGGAGATGTAAATCAATCAATTACGGCAACCTTTTCTAATGCGGATGTTGAGGGATTTAGAAAGTTTATTACAGAAAACAAGAATGTAAGTATGAATTGTTCGCAAAGGTGTACAAAAGATGTTTGGTCTCTTGCAAACTCACTTGTAAAATACGGATTATCAAATCAAGATAGCAAAAACTCATTTTTTGAAATGTATATGGCTCCTGTTGAGGGTAAAAATCCGAAAGGTAATAATGCTTTTGAATCTTATATTTTTGAGACGGATTCGGATGAAAAAAATTACGTTCTAAAAACTATAAAAGATGAACTTGCAAAAAATCCTGAATATACTGTAGGAATTCTTTTACGTAATAATTTTCAAGTCGGAGCATGGCAGCAAATGCTTGAAAATAGCGGATTTAGTGTTATTACACGAAGTCAATGTCTTGAACAAAAAGATGTTTTTAAAGCTATTTATTCCGTAATGAAAATGATTTTAAGTCCGTTTAATAATGAAATATTAGCTAAAAGTTATGAAGTTCTTGCAGAGCTTGGAATGTATAAAAGAGGTTATGGAGAGGAAATCAGAATTATAGAAGAACCTTTTATATGTTTAAATGCAGATAATTTAAATAATATAAGCTTAGAGCAGTTTTACTGGGACTTAAATTATTGGGTAAGTCTTTGTTGTTTGCCGGTTAATGAACTCGCTGTTAAAATAGCACAAACTTTAAATCTATTCCGTTCAGATATAGAAAAATCAAATATATATTTGATTTCGACCCTTATTAAACGAATTTGCGTAAAAGACGATTCGCTTGAATATGCTATTACGCGTCTTGGCGAACTCGCAAAACGACCGAATTTGAGCGGATTTAAATTTTTCTCTGAAGAAGATGAAAGTGACAGGAAAAATTTGCAGGGTAAAATTCAAATTATGACAATGCACAAATCAAAAGGTGATGAATTTAATCTGGTATTTATTCCTCAATTGTCAGAAAAAAATTTGCCGTTAACTATCGATACGGTAAATTTAAAATCTTCGGATTTTATAGAGAGTATCAAAAACTTAAACCCTGCGTACAAAAAGAAAACAGAATATGAATTAAAACAAGAAATTCTTGATGAAAATCTTCGATTATTATATGTCGCTATTACAAGAGCAAAAAATAAACTTTGTATTACAACAAGCAAAAAAGTAAAAAGTTTTGGCAGAATGAATGACAGTGAGCCGAATACAATATTCGACAGTATTCTAGGAGGTGTTTATGCTGAATAATTTTTCTCCAAATGCTTTGAAAACGTATAAAACATGCCCTAAAAAGTTTTATTTTAAGTATGTAGAAAATGTAAATATTCCTCGTTCTGCGCTTCCGTTTGAAAAAGGTAAGAAAATTCATGCCCTTGCTAATTACTATCTTCAAGGTTTGAATACAGATAATTTTGAACAAGCCCTAACCTCAGAAGAACTTCAGATATGGCAAAACTTAAAATCTAATGAATTTTATCAAAAAGATTGTTTAAAATCCGAATTTCCTCTGATGTGCAAAGTCGAGAAATATTGGGTTGGCGGTCGATTGGATGCTATTGTTTATGACAAAAATAACTATTATATTTTAGATTACAAAACAGGTTCTATTCCTGAAAATCCCGAATATGATTTTCAAACCATGATTTATCTTCTTTGTCTAGATAAGTATTTAAAAGAATATAACTCCTTATCATTTGTTTATATAGATTTAAAAAATAACCGAAATCATATTATTGAATTTTCAGCGGATAAAAGAAAGTTATACGAAGAAAAAATCGTTGAAATCTGTGAAAAAATAACAAAAGGTAAAATTTACAAATGTAACACGAATAGTTGTAAGTTCTGTGAATACTCTAAAATTTGTCTGATTGAGTAAATAAGCTTGAAAAACAGGGCTGTTTCTGATAACATTTAAGAGTTAAAAATATTATGAAATAAAAAGGGGATAAATAATATGTCAGGACATTCCAAATGGGCAAATATTAAGAATAAAAAAGCCAAAACAGATTCACAAAAAGCCGTAGTTTTTCAAAAATATTCAAGAGAATTGATAGTGGCTGCGCGTATGGGCGGACCTGACCCTGCGGGAAATTTCAGGCTTCGTACCGCTATAGAAAAAGCTAAAGCTGCAGGATTGCCTAATGATAATATTAAACGTGCAATAGATAAAGGTGCCGGTGCAGGTTCTGCCGATAACTATGAAGAAATTACTTATGAAGGATATGCTGCAGGCGGTGTTGCCGTTGTCGTGGAAGCAATGACAGATAACAGAAACCGTACGGCAGGAGATGTTAGAAGTATTTTTACCAAATTTAACGGAAATCTCGGTGAAACCAACTGCGTTGGTTTTATGTTTGATAGAAAAGGTTCTATTGAATTTGAGAGTGATGTAGATTTTGACAAGCTATTTGATGCTGCAATTAATCTTGATGCTGACGATGTAGAAAATGATGAAGATGGCATTCGTGTTTTAACGTCAATTGAAAACTTCCAATCCGTTGTAGAAGGACTTGAAAAAGAAGGTTTCAAAAGTGTTAGTGCAGAATTTACAAGAATTCCTAAAAATACAATAGAAGTGACTGATGAAAAAACTGCAACAAATGTTTTGAGATTGATTGAACGCCTTGAAGAACTTGACGATGTTCAAAATGTTTATGCAAATTTTGATATTTCTGAGGAATTGGCCGGAAAAATTGAGGTTTAATATTGCTTGATAAAATAGAAAAACTTGCTAATGTGCTGAATGGAAGCTATAGCGAGAAATCTCTTTACGGGTTGCTCGCATCTTTTTTTAGTGAAAATTTTGGAGTGCAAAGTTTTTCTGTTGTAACGGATGAAAATAAATTCGATTTAATTCAAGGGGAGAAATATCCGATTTTTAAACACAAAAAATGTATCGGATATTTAGCTTTTGATAATATTTCAAAAGATTTAAATTCCTTTTTGGATATTGGTGCTGCGTTTATTTCACTGAAAATTCAAAATATAATTTTGAATGAAAAAATGCAGAAGAATGTTGATTTCCACGATACAATGAAAAATATTGCAAAAATTATTGAAACGCAGTATGAACTTCATTATATTATTCCGCTTATTGGCGAAATGTTAGATAAATTTTTCCCTGATTATTTAATTTATATATTTTTGCGCGACGGAGACGGAAAGAATTGCAATCTGGCATGGCCAGCGTTGTGTCGGGATGAGAATATTTTGAAAATGGTAAATATAAATTCTGCGGAATTATCCGAAGATAAGAAAACTTATATTCATCCGTTGATTAGCGAAACAAAAAATGTCGGAATTCTTGCTGCAAAAAGTACGGCAGGAGAAATTACAATAAAAGACAGGGATTATTTGGGGCAATTATCTGCTCAGATTGCGACTACAATAAATCGTGCAAATGTTTATGCCGAAATTTTAAAACACGCAACACTGGATGCTTTAACCGGATTTTATAACAGGCACCAACTTGAAGAACGTATAAAACAAGAAGTTGCTAATGCAAAACGTCAACACGCTCCGCTTTGCGGTATTATGACAGATATTGACTATTTCAAAAATGTAAATGATACATACGGACATGCAGCAGGAGATTTAGTATTAAAAACAATTGCAAAAGTTATCCGCTCTCAGCTTCGTGAATACGATATTGCAGGACGTTATGGCGGAGAGGAATTCTCGATACTATTACCGTTCACTAAAATATCTGAAGCCCAAATGGTTGCAGAACGTTTACGCCAAACTATCGAAAATAAATCTGTTGATATTTCAAAGGTTTGTCCTGATAGTGATGTAAAAAAACTTAATGTTACTATAAGTTTGGGTGTTTATGAAATTAAAGAAAGCGATGGAGATGATGATTTGATGCAAAAAGCCGATAAAGCTCTTTATCAGGCAAAAAATACCGGAAGGAATAAGGTAGTTATTAATAATGATTAAGTATGAAAAAGTTTGTAAAACTATAGACGATACGGCTCAATTGGCGCAGCAATTTGCGCAACTGATTAAAAATGACGGCTGTTTTATAAATTTATACGGTGAAATCGGTGCGGGCAAAACAGCTTTTACACGTTTAGTCGCAAAGGCTATAGGTGTAACTGAAAAAGTAACAAGTCCTAGTTTTGTTATTTTGAATGAATATCACAGCGCTCAAATCCCGATTTATCATTTTGATTTGTATAGATTGGAAAACGAAGGCGTAAAAACTATTCTGGATGAATTGCGAGAATATTCGGAAGGACGAAAAATTACGTTTGTTGAGTGGGCAGAGTTTTCGCAAAACGAAATACCGTTTGATCATATTGAAATCAATGTTACTTATGACGATGATGACTCTCGAAAATATTCATTTAAGGCATTTGGCAGTAAATGTGAAAAAATTATAAAAGGAATGAAATAGTGAATATATTAGTATTTGACACATGCTTAGATAAAATGTACATTGCACTGGCAAAAGACAATACAATATTGGAGTCTAAAATTGTTACCAATAAAGATAACAAATATCATTCAGCGTTTTTAATTTCAACGATAAAAGAAATTTTAAAAAAACATAATGTTACTTTACGAGATTTGGATGCTGTGGGAACAGATATCGGGCCGGGCAGTTTTACCGGTATAAGAGCATGCACAACAGTTGCAAGGGTAATGGCGCAGCAGCTTGGTATAAAAGCCGTTGGAGTATCTTCGCTCGAAATTTTAGCGCAAGTAGCACCTGATGATAAAAAAAAGATGGTTGCACTTGATGCTCGAAAAAACGCGGCATATTTATATTTGAACAATGAAATCAAAGGAGCAGTTCAGCTTGAAGAAGTTGAACGTTTGCTTGATGGTGGGGATTATTATTTAATAACAGATGATAAACTGAAAGAGCGGCTGGGCGGAATATCTTATCAACAGGGAGAATATAATCTTGGAGAAATTCTTGCAAAACTTGCTTATGAAAAATTGCAATCATCAGAATGTAAATGGCAGGAGTTAAAACCGCTTTACATTCAGCCGCCACCAATGGGATGATTAATATTTTAAGCAGAAATGGTTAAAGTTTAAGAAATTCCCCTCTTGCAAAATTTAAAAAAAAGTGTACAATATTAGTTAACCTAGTTGGTTAATGAACTATAAAGTACAAAGTCAGGAGAAAAGAGATGTACGAAGATGAAAAATTGGTGTGTGAAGATTGCGGTCAAGAATTCGTTTTCACCGCCGGAGAACAAAAGTTTTATGCAGAAAAAGGTCTCGTAAACAAGCCTAAAAGATGCGCAGAATGCAGGAAAGCCCGCAGGAAAAGCCATAGACGCGAAAGAAAGATGTATGATGCAGTATGTTCAAAGTGTGGAGCGCAAACTCAAGTTCCGTTCAAGCCTGTTCCGGGCAGAGAAGTTTTTTGTAAAGAGTGCTTTGCCGGTGTAAAAGAAGAGCAAGCTCCGGCAGAAGAATAAGTTTAATATAGAAATGTGAAACCTATTTTCATAATTAAAAGGCACCTTAATGGTGCCTTTCTCCTTTATATAGTAATGCAATTGTTCAAATATTCTATTGTACTTATCTTTTCATCATACAAATATTTTATAAAATTAAGGTATGACAATTCTTTTGAAGTTACAACAAGATTTATCTCAAACCCATCTGTACAAAAAGGTTCGTAATCATATACTACGTAACTGTTGTATTTACTTTTCCATTCTTTACGTTCAATTTTACAATTGTTTTCATCAATAATATCTTCGAGCCATGGCAGGATATTTTGATTTACATCTTTCATTTCCATTCGATTGTAAGTATTGCAATCGTTATAATTTCCAATAAACATAGCAATTTTACTCCACTATTTGTCTGTCTATTGGAATTGTACAGGACGTGTACATAAAAATAATTGCCAAAATGTATAAAAAATTATTACCTAAATTGAGGGTCTTTGAGGAATTAATGCAGAAATTACTGCAACATAACTCCAGAATATAAATTGTAATTGCGGTCTAAAATATATAGTATCTACAAAACCGTGTAATAAAACTCCTGCAATAGCAATTACACAAATTGATATAAATATTACTTGCTCGCGGTCGTTTAAATTAAGTATATATTTAATCCCGCTTGTTAAAAGTGTTATTAAAAATCCCAAAAATGCTATCAATGCAAAAATACCGCTTTCTACGGCTGTTTCTAAATATATATTGTACGCGCTTAATGCGTCAAATCCTGTTTTCATATATAATCCGTAGATTTCACGAAAATTTTTATTCCCCACACCTATTCCTAACAACCAGTTGTCTTTAAACATTTGAATTGAGGACTGATAAACGTTAAAACGAAAAGAGTTTGAAGAATCTCCTCTCATTGCAAAAATTGATAAAAACCTTAACCTTAATGCACTTACAAACGTTAATGCTGTCACAAATAGCCCTGCGGTTGTACTTATAATAGAGATATAAATTTTTTTATATGTATTCCAGAAAAATTTTGCAGATAGCAAAAAAACGCACCCAAGTTCAAGTATCATTGCCAGATACGCACCTCGACAGCCGGTTTCAAGAATTGCGTATATTGTAATCAACGAAAGTAATGTACAAGTTAACGTTAATTTGAGGTGTTTTTTGTTTAAAAAGTAAAATACACTTCCTAAAACAGCAGGCAAGCCGCAAATTAAATATCCGCCGAATAAATTAGGATTTAACGGTTTCAATGTTCCGTAAACGCGTGACAATACATCCTCAGGATTTAATCTTGAAGTGTCTTGCCATGTTGAAATTTCATCAAGGTGCAGTGTGCTTTGAATACAGCCTATTATACTTTCTCCTGCTGTACATATGGCTATAATTCCAAGTATCAGAGGTATATGGGATTTATTGTCTTTTAAATATATTGCTGTTGAAAAATAAAAGCCAATATATATAAATGTTTTTAAAAATCCTTTTAGGCTTAACGCAAACAATGTTGAACCGCACAGGCTTATAAAAACAATTAGGAAATAAGCAATAAGCCATATTTCAAAAGTTTGCAGTTTGTATGAAATCTTTTGTGTCAAAAGTTTTACGGCGGTCAAAAACATTATTATCAGAGCAAAAAATCCTATAGAATCCGAGCTCATAAATGTTGACGAAATAAAAGTCAGCAAAATTAACGGTAAAATGAATTTATCGATATTTTGCAAAAATAAACTGTTTTGATATAACTTATTGAACATCGTCTGTTGTATTCAAATCTTTATTGATTGTTTCGTCGTCAAGTGCGTCGATAATTTTGATATCGGAAATCGAGCCTGTAAATCTGTAATTTGAGCCTTCAAGTGTAATCGGAAGTCCCATTTTAATTTTGTTTCCTCCAACTACAGCACCGTCTTTTGTTATTTTGGCAGTATCTGTTAAAGTTACAATAACATCATACAAATCAGGTTGTGCAACGTCCTCTACAACAATTACAACTTTTTTTGAATTCAAAGTTGGAAGAACAATTTTTCTTCTGTCAGCTTTAACGTCAACAATTTCTAAATCTGAATAAGGAACATTTCTAATACTGATAAATGTTTTATCTCCTTTTACGAACGGAATGTCCTCGCCTGAAAACGTTACACCGCGCATATAAACTTTGAAAACGACTTTTGAAGTTGCTTCAATTTGTTTATCAGCGGTTTGGCGAAATCCTTTGTAGGTGCAAAATCCTACAATTAAAGCGATTAATACAAAACCAATGATAATAAAATCAACGATTTTTACTTTTTTTAAGAGTTCTTTTATCTTATCCATATTAGTTCTCCTTTTTTATAATTTTTGAGCGGCTGTGAGAAGTTCATCTACCGTTGTTGTAGCACAGCCAAACTGTCTTACGACAATACTTGCCGCGAGGTTACCTATGATTGCACTGTATATCGGGTCAATTCCTGCTGCAAGAGCCAATGAATATACGGCAGTAACTGTATCTCCTGCTCCTGTTACGTCAAAAACTTCGGACTTGTTAAATACAGGGATTTTAGTGTATTCGTTGTTAGGTTGAGCAACAAACATTCCGTCTGCGCCGCATGTAATTAATACAGATTTTGCATAGGTTTCGTTTAATAATTTGGAACCTGCGCGTTTTAAATCTTGTGTATTTTTTATTTCAAACCCTACTGATTTTTCGGTATCAGGGTGATTTGGAGTCATAGAGGTTACGTTTTTGTAGCTTCCTAAATCTCTTTGTGCATCGACTACAATAACTTTTCCAAGTTTATTTGCTAAATCTATTGTAGAGTCTATGATTTTTGGAGTCAGAGTTCCTATGTGGTAATTGGATAGAATAACTCCGTCATACTTAGGAAGTTCTTTTTGGATACTTTTAATAACTTTTTCTTCGGTTTTTTCGTTTATAAAGCCTTTAGATTGCCTGTCTATACGTACGATTTGCTGAGTTATAGAAGTTGTTATAGAGCCGGAAATACGGGTTTTTACAATAGTTTTTCTGTCTTTATCGTCTATAATCCCGCTGCAATCTATATTCGCATTTTTAAAGGTTTCGTATAACAGATCACGATGGTAGTCTTTTCCGGCAACACCTATGACTCCTACTTTGCCATTGTTGAGGGTCGCAACGTTGTGTGCAGCGTTTGAAGCACCTCCAAGTATCAATTTTGTTTTTGTGTGCTGCAAAATCAGTACGGGAGCTTCTCGGGAAATTCTTTCGGCATCTCCGTAAATCATTTCATCAAGCGCCAAATCTCCGATTACCAGTATTTTGGGATTGCTAAGTTTTTTTATGCAGTCGAGCAGTTTATTTTTATCTATATCCATAACACCAACTTTCTATAAGATAATTTTACCATAAATAAAAATAATGAACCGATTTGCATAAAGCATAAAAAAAAGACCTTGATTATCAAGGCCTATCCGTTTAAATAAGAAGAGAGAGCTTTATATATTTATATAAAGTTCTCTCAATCCAAAAAATTGCTAAATTAATACATTTGTATTTACATTTCTTAATATTAAGCTAATCTCCGAGACACACAACTTGTAGGGCGTTGCTGCCGCGGCTGTTGTAGCCGTATCCCGTTTCGGAACTGCCGAAGCCGCGGTAGTATGCGCCCTCCGTACCGTTAGGGGAGGACGACCACAGGGTGAACCAAGACGGGTTATCTGTGATGCCTAAAGCCGCAAAGACAGTGTCCTTGTTCGCATCCCAACTTAAGCTGGAATTAGAGTTGTT
>CADBQQ010000076.1 GCA_902796825.1 uncultured bacterium | reverse complement strand
TTGTTTTTCAAATTTTTTGTTTTGAAGTTGTTGAAGATTATATGCATTAATTATTTTATTACCGGCAAATGTTTCGTTAAAGTTTGTCGTCATATTTCCGCCGACAACCATATTAGCGTTAGATACTTTTTTAATTTTTTTACGTATAAGTATTACAGGAGTCATTGCAATTCCCATAATCGTAATACCGATGACAGCAAGCTTCCAAGAGTTATATAAAAGGACTGTTGTGAGTCCGAGAATTCCAAAACCTGTCATAACAAGAGTTTTGAATGCGTTAATAATATTTTTTGACGCTGTTTCAGGGTCTGTGAAAAATCTTGATAGAACAATTCCGGAGGAATTAATGTCATAAAATTTCGGATCAAGAGAGGTTAGTTTTTTGAATAACTCGACTTTGAGAGAATTTGCAATTTTGTTGCCTGTCCAGTCGGTCAGATAGTTGTTCATGTATTTTAGCAAACCTTGAGTCAGCGCAAAAAGTACAATGCCAAAAGGAATTACTATGGCTAATGTATTTTGTTCAATCGATAAACCCAACAAGTGCCATTCTTGACCGTTTATTACACAATCCATATAAGGTTTTAGAGCATAGGCAACTACACCGTCAAGCAGCCCGAGAGGGATTGCAATTATCATGTTTAATAAAATTCTTCCAAGATGCGGTTTTATAAAAGGAAAAATTTTATTTATCAAATACTTATATTCAAAGGCATTATTTGAAGTTGTTTCTGCTAATTTGTATTCCATAATTCTCAATTCCCAATAAACATTATAAACTATAATATAAAGGGCGGTATTTGTATTACCGCCTTTTTATATGGGCATGAAGAGACTCGAACTCCCACGCTTGCGCACTAGTTCCTAAGACTAGCGTGTCTACCATTCCACCACATGCCCTTGTTGTGTTTCAAGTAGCCTTACCGTTACTGTATTACAAGTAACAATTACTGTCAAGTCTCAATTTGTTGTAAAATTAAAGATTTCATGTAATAATTTTGCTTGAAGTAGGAGTAAATTTATGAATAAACTTACTATTGTATTGTTTTTTGTTTTTTTGTTAACTTCGTGTGCTGCATTTGCGGCTAAATATTCCGTGAATTCATCCGGTCAGGTTAAGACAGGCGGGAATGTTATTTCTGCCCCGTCAAATGCTATAAATCAAAATTATTATAATAATTATCAAGCTCAGAGTTATGTTTCATCTAATATGGTAAACGCAAATCAAGTAAATACGATTGAAATAGTAATGGATTTTTCCGGCAGTATGTCAAATTGGATTGGTGTTGCAAAAAGGAGCATGTCTTCTATCGTATCTCAAATACCGTCAACTACTAATTTGGGATTTAGAGTTTTCGGGCATGACAATTATGGTAATAATCCTTCTAATACTGCGAATGTTGGAGAAGTTTCACAAATTGTCAAAAAAGGTAAAAAGATAGCTGTTGTGGCTAAAGCAAATCCTATAGGTTCAACTTATGGAGTGTGCGCTGCAACCCAGCAAGTAGCACCGATTGCTCCTGCAAACGGATATGCATTATTGACAGGTATGAATTCTGTTAATTTGGGAGGAGCAACTCCTATGGTATATGCGTTAGATAGGGCTGTTAATCAAGATTTCGCAGGAATGGATGCAACAACTCCAAAGAAAATTGTTTTAATAACCGATGGCGGGGAGAATTGCGGTGGTGATCCGTGTGAATTTGCTCGCAGACTTATGCAAAAACGCTCGGATGTCCATATAGATGTGGTTCTTGTTTCTTCTTCTTCAAGAGCTTTAACTTGCCTTGCAACAACAACCGGCGGACATTTTTATAATATAAATAACCTTTCCGATTTTTCAACAACAATGACTCAATCCATTCAGGCACAGCCAACAACAGCTCCGATTAAGCCTGTTGAACAAAATTATGAGTTTATTAAAGATTAATTTAAATTAATTGTAAAATTACCGTTGTAAAATTTTACGTATAGAGTCAAAGTCTCATTATTATATGCTGACGGAGGAGTATTGAAGCTTGGTGTTGCCATCATTGCGGCATATACGGCATCATTTAAAGTTATGTTTGAGGATTGTTTAGTAAATGCGCGGTTTGTAAGTTTTCCGTTAGATGCAATTTTGAAAGAAACAGTACAATTGCCATCACCGACAACTTTTGTAAAATCTATTTTTCTGCCGATTGTGTTTCTTAATGCTATTTTATAATTGGAAAGTTCTTGTTTTGCCGCTACAGAATTCTTTTGAGAAACCGTAGACGGTTGTGGAGCGCTAACAGTTTGTTTAGTAGGTGTTGCAGGTGTTTGTCGATTTTGCGCGGTTACAGAATTGGAAGTTGGGGTTTGCTGTGTAATCGGTGCAGTCGGTTTTGTTTGTTGGTTATAAGTTATATTTTGTTGAATTCTGTTTGTAAGTGCGCTTAAAGATGAATTCGTTTGCGGCTGTTGTGTTTTAGGCTGAGAAGTTTTTTGTTGTGTTTGCGCCGGAACAGAAGCCTTAACAGGTGTTTGTTTTTGTATATTTGATGTTTGTTGTTTTGGTGCGGCAGGTTTTATGGTTTGTTTAGGTTGAGCGGTTTGTTTTATTGCCGGAGCAGGTGCATCATGAACGTATATAATCTGTTTTTGAATTATTGGTTTTTGAGGTTGCGGTTGTGGTTCAGGTGCGGAAGTTTGCGTATTATCTGAGACAATACCTTCTGTAGAATTGTTCCAGAAGCTGTCTAGGGATGGAATATTTTGTATATTCTCAGCCGCTTTCGGGGTGGTTGTTTTTGTTTGAGGTTTATCTTTCGGGTTACCGATAAAAAATATTATTATTAATGAAAGAATAACGCAAAATGTGAAAATTATTGGAGAAATCGGGTCAGAAATGTGTTTTGTTTTCGGTTTTGCAGTTTCCTGTATTTTGGGTTTTACAACTTTTATTTCCTGTCGTGGTTTTGCGTCGGTCTTAGTTTGCTCGGGTTTTGGTGTTTCTTTTATCACTGTAAAAGAATCATTACCGCAATCGCAGTAGTCAGGTTTTGTTTCATATTCATTGCCGCATTCTGTGCATTTATACATTTATTTTATTATCCTTTCGGTGTCGTTGTAATCTTGAGGAGTGCTGAATTTTGAGTTTGTTGAAATTTTCCAGCCCCCTGTTACTTGTGTTGATGTTCTGTTTGAACCTGTAGGAAAGTTTAGTATTGAACGTCCCTGATAGCTTCTAATTACGGGTGCAATGTATTGAATTGCAAATGGGGTGTATTTTGCTGTGTCAGACCAGGTTTGAACATTGGACACTTTGCCGTATTTATCTACGTTAAACGAAAAACGGAAAACCGTTCCTGTTGGAATTTGAGGCAATCTTGTATCTTTCATAATTTGATTTTGAAGATTAGAACGCCATTTGTTCCAGAGAATTTCTTCTTCTTGTGCTGTTAAAACTTTTGTTTGTGGGGTTGAATTTGTTGTTTTTGTAGTTGTTTTAACAGGAGGTGTGTATTGAATTCTTGTGGATGGGTTTGTTGTAATTGTGTTTTGAGTCGAAGTCGTATTTTTAGGGATGGCAGTATTTTGAGCTGTTCTTTGGGCAATTTGTTTTACGTCTATATTGTAGTCATTTTTTTGTGTTGTTGTCGGAATTTTTGTTTTAGTTTGAACTTGAGTTTTTTGCGGAGTTTGCTTTGTTTGAATTGGAGTTGTTTTTGTTTCAACTTTTACGGATGGAGCTGCCTCTCTAAATATATGAATAACTTTTGGTTCCAAATTAACGGTTTGAGTTTCCGGTGTATCGATTACTTTTTGTTCTATGATTTTTTGCTCAGGTTGAGTCGGCATTGTCGGGAGAGTTTTTTGTTCTGTTACAACTTCTTGTTTTGGAACAAGTTGATAATCTGAATTATAAACCAATACAGACTTGTGCATCTGCGGTTTCATAATACAGATGCACGCTGTCGTAATAATCGCCATTATAAGTAATATTTGTAAAAATAATTTGTATGTCATTAGTCTTTATCTATTTTAGAAATTAATTCTTCGCAGGCAAATGTTTCAAATTTTGTCTGGCTAAGCATATAAGTTTCTGCAATCAAAAGAGCTGTAGGAACTAAAGCTGCAACAGCACTGAGGGCCATTCCGCTCAAATCCTGACCGATTTCTTGCATAAAGTATGATACGTTCATTGAAAATTCAATGATTACAATAGCAATACCAATTGCAAATGAACGGCGCATTTCTTTGTCAAGTTTTTTTACTCCTTCAAGTCCGTAGATTTCAACACCGTGTTGAATGTAATTGCTAAATCCGTCTTGCTTTAGTACATTTGAGGCTAAAATTTTCTTGTTAGAGAAAAATCCGTTAACAAAAGCAAAGAAAGCAAAAATAATCAAAAATGTTGCAAGTACAAGAAATATCGGGCTGAATCTCAAACCTGAAATTCTTATCCAGCCTGCGGCTTCCGGGAAACAAGAAGCTAATGTGTTAGAAACTCCGTAAGCAAGAAATGGTGCTGTTAAAATACCTAAAACAATTTCGCCGGCAGATTTGATTTGCAGCATAAATAATTTATCTTTTATGTTTCTTATTTTTGTAGCACTGAGAGTGTTTACAAATCTTTCAATCCATTGTTGATATTCTTTAATTACGTGTTCAAAATCTTCTCTGTATTCGTAATAATCAAGTTCTTGTCTGGTTTCTGTATTAGAATTTTTAAAATATCCGCAGCCAAGAGCTAATGTTGCGGCTGTGCCAACAAAGAATAATGAAATGAAAACTGCAAATAAGGGGAATGATTTTGGGGTCAAGTAATATAAAACATTAATAATATAAATAGCGATATAGAATACGCAAGAAAGCATTATCATGAATTTTTCCGCAATTCTTGAAGTTGTGGTGTCTTGACCTAACTTGTTTTGTAAGAATAAAAACACTCCTTGTTTTAACGTCAAACCAATGCCATATACAATAAATGCATATACAAAAATAAGCTTCATATTGGTCGGCATTTGTATTACGCTTCCGGCATCACTCAAAGGCAAGCCTGTCAAATAATTTGATACCCCGAAAGCACAAACTAAAGAAGCAAAAAATAATGCTATATGAAGTAAAATCCCGCCTTTAGAATTCATAGAAATTTTATGCTTTAAAGTATTTATTTGTGCCGCGATTTCTTTTACAATTGCAACGCGCGCACCTTCAAGCTCTGCTTTTCTTTTCTCTATTTTAATTCTTGCAGCGGCTTTTACATCGTTGCCGTAAATTGCTTTCATGTCTTCTTCTGTAATATTTTCTTCTGAAACAGTTCTGTTTGAAGCAGATCCGAGAACTTTAATTGTAATAAATTCATCGCTGCCGTCAACCATAATCTTGCAAATTTTGTCTATTTCAAGGCTGGCAGGAATTGGTTTACCTTTAAATAAGAATTTTTTACTTCCAAATTGATTTAACAGAACGCATTTATTTGTTTTGCTATCATATTGAACTGCAAGCATAAAATTAAATCCGACATCAAGTTTAAAATCAAAGCCGTCTTTTGAACTAATGTTTACAAGTTCTTTGTCGGCAAAAGTTTTTTCGTTATTTTTTGAACTAATAATAAATGCCATTTCTTACTCCTTTATCGTCCTATTGCACTTAAAAATCTTCTGTTTGCTTTATCTGCGCTTGCCTTGTTTGCAACAATAAGTTTCTTTTCTCCAAGTACGGGATTTAATTTTGTTTTTGCTAAATCCAATTTTTCAGGAGGTGCGTATACAAACATCATTACAAGCTCAGGTATATAATTTTTTACTTTTTGTACGTTTTCAGGTAATGTATTCCAATTTATCTGTTTTGAAATATCTCCTTCATTAGCAAGATTTCCGATAACAACAACAGCCGGAACATAACCTTCTTTCTTCATTGTCAATGAATGCTCAAAAGCTTTTTTTAATGCTTCTCCATAAGCAGCACCGCTGTTACTGTCTTTTGTATATTCTTCAAATGATTTTGAAATACTTGAGGTGTCAGAAGCAGAGCCCTCATAAATTAAATATGAACTCTGCTCAATTTTTAATATTTTAATTTCATCTTCAGGATCAAGGATAGCGCATAATGATTTTACATATTTTATTTCATCCGGAAGCATATCTTTATTTGATTTAGAAGAATCAATCAGAAAAATTACTGCCGCCTTGTGAAAATCGTCAATTTTAATATTTTTTCCTGCTACAAAAAGTAATTTCCCTATTATTGATATTGCTAATATTAAAAATCCTAATATGATTAATCTTTTATTCATTTTATCCTTAGTAATTTACAGTTACATTGAGAGGTTGAGTTAAAGTAAGCTCTAGCTCTGTAAAAGATGGAATTTCTGCATCAATTCCGCGCTCAGCTGTCGAGCCTATAAGCGCGCTTCCTGCTCCTATTCCTGCTCCTATTGCAGCCGCAGAACCAATATTGCCTGAGCCTAATGCCCCGAAAATTAAACCTGCCAAAGCTCCGACAGCGGCACCTGCAACTACGTTACCGGCGGATTTTGCAACTTTACCCTCATTTGTTACGGTAAAATCAATTTCTTCTGCGGATATATTGTACACTTTGTTTTCCGGTGTAACTATTTGGCTAAATTCAATTACAACTCTACCATTGCGTGAACCATAAGTCGCGTGGCGGGCTTTTGTAATTGTACCGTAAACGAGACTTCCTTGCGGAGCCACTATATAACCGTTATAAGTCCAGTTTTTTGTCAATACTGCAATAACCTGATCTCCTTTGTTTGCGGATGAAGTGTTAATCGGGTTTTGCAAATATGTCTCAATTTTCGCACCCTCTTGAACCTGCCCGACATAACCTTGCAATGCACTTGTTTGCCTTGCTGTAGTTTGGTTGTTGTTATTTTGGTAGTTGTATGTTGGCTGCGGTTCTTCAAAAGTATAGCGGTTAGTGTTTGTTGACGGAGAAATTGTTTCTTGCGCCAATTTATCATAAACACTTATTATATTCTGGTTAAAAGATTGTTCATAAGTAATTCCGTAGCGTTTTATTGATTTTAAGATTGCTTTGTTAAGTCTTGTGTTATTGTTTGAATTGTAGTAATAAAACAGGTTGTCTCCGCTTTGTTGCAAGATTACTACTGCATATTCTGAATTATCTTTATAAGAAACACCGTAATAAGGTGATTGTTTTAACAGTTTGAAATTTTTATCCGCAAAACTGTTTACAACTGACGGTTGAATTCGTGAAGCTGTTGTATTTTTCAAATAATATAATTCGCTAAAAGCAAAACTTGTGTTTGCAGATAAATAAAGTAATGTTATTATTAATGCAAAAATTTTTTTCATTTTTCGGATTTATCCTCCAACACGGTTGTAGTTGTCTGTTTTGTTGTTGTAATTGAGCCGTCATCATTAATTTTTATCAGGTATTCAATTACATTTATTGAAAACGGTTTGTGCATAACCGGCTTTGCAATACAAATTCCGACAGTGATGCAAACTGTTATTAAAAAAAACAAAATTCCAAAAAACTTTGCGGGCAATAATTTTGCCATAAATATTCCGGTAAGAACTAAAAATAATATAACAATTGCAAGTATCATATCCGCTTCCTTTTCCCTTATTAGATTATACATACAAATTACTTGAAAGGAAAATAATTGTAACAATTGTTAAAATCTTCAATAAAAATTTTATATTTTACTCTATTTATACCATTTTAAATTATTTGATTGAATTTTTTATATAAAGGTAGTATAATTATTCCGTTAAATACAGTTAATTTGAGGAATATTATTATGAAAGTACACATGCAGATTCTTATTGCGTTAGGATTGGGTATTAAACGTAACTGGCATATATTTTTTGGTATAATTGCAGGTATTTTGGTCGGAATATTTTTATATTCTCATCCAAATGTACTGGTTAGTAATCTGTTAACTTTTATCGGGCAGGTATTTATCAGATTAATTCAAATGGTGGTTATTCCTCTTGTAGTTTCAGCTATAATAATTGGTATTACAAGTATTGGGGATAATAAACAGCTTGGAAAATTTGGTACAAAAATGATTTTGTACTACGGTATTTTAACTACAATCGCGGTTACAATCGGCGGCGCTCTGGCTTTGTTTATCAAACCGGGAATGGGTGCGGTTCAATATATTTCTACTAATATTGCGACTGAGGTTCAGAGTTCTGTTGCGACAGCCATGCAGCAGCAACAGGGAAATATTTTGAATATGTTTTTGGATTTTATTCCGAATAATCCTATAGAAGCTTTTGCTCACGGCAATATGGTGCCGATTATATTATTTGTAGTATTGTTTGCGCTTGCGCTTTCTAAAGTTGGTGATGTAAACAGGCCAATCGTTTCATTTTTTGAATCGGTTTTTGCCGCTACTATGAAAATTACAGATTGGATTATGTTGTTTGCGGCTCCGGGTATATTTGCATTGACAGCAAGTGCGATTGCAAGCTTTGGTATTGATATTTTTGCTCCGATTGCAAAATATCTTGGAGTATTGGTTTTAGGTTTTTCAATACAGATGTTTATGATTTATCCGATATTTTTGAAATGTTTTTCAAAAGTATCTTTCCCGATATTATTTTCAGCTATCGCGGAAGCTGTAATGGTTGCATTCGGAACTGCAAGTTCTGCGGCGACTTTACCTTTGACGATTGCTTGTTGTGAAAAACGCGGTATTTCACATAAAATTTCAAGTTTTGTTTTACCATTGGGTGCGACCTTGAATTTTGACGGAACAGCTTTATTGCAAACAGTAGCAGTATTATTCCTTGCTCAAGCATATCAGGTGCCTCTTGATATATTCTTAGTTGTTCAAATCGCATTACTTGCAATTATAGCTTCAAGCACTTGTGCGGGAATTCCTGGCGGCGGCTTGATTACTATTGCGTTAATTCTTAACGGCATGGGTTTAAGTCCTGAACAGCTTGTTGCAGGTTTTGCTTTCTTATTCACTATTGAGAGAATAACAGATATGCTCAGAACTATGTTAAACGTTACTTCAGATGCTGTTGTTGCGGCGGCTATTGCGGATAATGAAAATGAAATAAATTATGACTTGCTAAATAATCCGCAAGCTTACGAAGAAATTGCGTAGGGGGTAAATATTAAGCCTTTAACTGATTCAATTGCAGGAAAGTTCTTAGGTAAAAAAGTTGACGGGTTTGAAAAATATAACCCGTCTGCTATTGTTGCAATTCCAAGAGAAGAAAACAGAGCAAAATATAAAATTATAAACGACAATTTGCCTTTTAAAGGTTTTGATGTGTGGCATTGTTACGAATTCTCCTGTATGACAGAAAATAATGTTCCGGTTACACGTGTTTTAAAACTTCGATATAGCTGTGAAAGTGATTTTATTGTTGAATCAAAATCGCTAAAACTTTATTTAAATTCGTTCAATATGTCAAATTTTGGTGCAAATACAAAAGAATGTCTTGAAATATGTCAAAAACTTATTGAAAAAGATTTGTCTGAAAAATTATGCACAGATGTTGAAGTAAACTTTATTAGTGAGAATGTATATTACATAGAAATTTTCAAAGATTATAACGACATAATGGATTTTGTGAATGAAAGCTGTTTAAATATTTCAGAATTTAAAGAAGCACCGTATTTGCTTAAAATCTCCAATATGTATGAAAAAAAATGCGAACAAAAGTTGAGATTTTCTTCATTACGTTCAAATTGCAGGGTTACTCACCAACCGGATTTTGGCGATGTTTATATTTATTATAAATCTAAAAAAGTTATAGATTGTTCTTCTTTAGTACAGTATCTTGTGTCATTTCGTTCGGAGTATCATTTTCATGAAGAATGCTGTGAGATGATTTATAAGAGACTGTATGATTTGCTTGAGGAGGGTGATAGTCTAATGGTTTGTGCTTTATATACACGTCGTGGCGGAATAGATATTACACCTGTAAGAATGAGTGAAGATTTGGATTTTGCAGATATAAATGAACTCTTAAATTTAAATACTTTTGCAAGAAGTGGGATTAAACAGTGAATAATAGAGAATTTGGAAATAAGGGTGAAGATTTGGCCTGTGATTATCTTGTAAAAAACGGGTATGAAATTGTCGCACGAAACGTACATTTTTCAAAATTCTGTGAGATAGATATTATTGCAAAATTCAGGGATAAGTTTATTTTTGTTGAGGTAAAAACAAGGAAAAATAATTCGTTTGGTTCTCCATTAGAAGCTGTAACAAAAACAAAATTTAATAATATAAAAACAGGTGTTTTCAGTTATGTTAAAGAAAAACATATTAAAAAATTTCAAATAGATGTTATAGGAATTACAATTTTTCCGGAATTAAAAATAGAACATTTAAAAAATATTTCATGTTAAAATATATTTAAATAAGGAGTAAAAAATGCTAAGAGGACCTTTTTTAGATAGAAGTTGGATGGGGCAAAATCCGGATTATTCTTCGTCAGATGTTATAATGCTCGGGATGCCGTTTGATGGTACGGTGTCATATCGTTCAGGGTCAAGATTTGCACCTGAACAAATCAGACTTGCAAGCTGGGGGTTAGAGGAGTATTCACCGTATTTTGATAAGGATTTGGCTGACGTAAATTTTCATGATGCAGGCGATTTGGAATTTCCTCTTGGCAATACATATAAATCACTTGAGCAAATATGTGAAAATGTCGAAGATATTTACCGCGATGGAAAAAGAGTCTTTGGAATAGGTGGAGAGCATCTTGTGACTTTGCCTGAAATCAAAGCGATATCAAAATATGTTGATAATTTAGCAATAGTTCATTTTGATGCACACACTGATTTGCGAGAGGAGTATTTAGGTGAAGAAATGTCTCATAGCGCTGTTATTCGCCATTGCTCAAAAATCGTAGGCGCAGAAAACATCAAACAAATCGGTATTCGTTCGGGAATGAAAGAAGAATGGGATTTCATGGCAAAAAACAATACTTTATGTAAAAAATATTCTGATCTTGATTGTATCAAGGATAAGAATATATTTATTACGGTTGATTTAGATTGTCTTGATACTTCTATTATGCCGGGAACAGGTACTCCGGAGGCAGGCGGAATGACTTTTAATGATTTGATCGGATGGTTTAAATATTTAAAAGATTTCAATATAATTGGGGCTGATGTTGTTGAACTTTCTCCTGATTATGATGCAAGCGGGGCTTCTACTGCTGTAGCTACAAAAGTTATTAGAGAATTATTAATGGTTATGTGATATGGATGTATTTGAACGAATAAATTTTTTAAAAGAAGAAATTAATAAAAGTAATTACAAATATTATGTTGAAGAAGATCCATACTTGACAGATGTTGAGTATGATAAATTATTTGCTGAGTTAAAGGATTTGGAAGAAAAATATCCGATGTTTAAGACTCCTGACAGCCCGACGCAAAGGGTTGGTTCTGTGAGTGAAAAGTTTTTCTCTCATACTCACAAATATCGTTTGTACAGCTTGGATAATACATATAATGAAGAAGAACTTCACAAATGGTATGAAAGAGTTTGTAAGGAATATAACAAAGAACTTGAACTTGTGTGCGAACTCAAAATCGACGGACTTGCGATTGCATTGACTTACGAAAACGGATTGTTTTCTCTTGGGGTTACGCGTGGAGACGGGGTTACAGGTGAAGAAATTACCCAAAATTTGAAAACGGTAAAAGCAATTCCTTTGAAGCTTTTTGAACCGAAAAATTTAGAAGTTCGCGGTGAAATCTACATGCCGAAGTCATCTTTTGAAAAATTAAATGCCGAATCTATTGAAAAAGGAGAGAAAGTTTTTGCAAATCCCCGTAATGCTGCAAGCGGTTCACTGAGACAATTAGACAGTAAAATTACGGCAAAACGCGATTTATCAATGTTTACTTATACTGCAATTTTTGAGGACGAAGATGATAAAAAAATCAAAGGGCATTACGAAAGCATTATGCGCCTGAAAGAACTCGGGTTTAAGGTTAATCCGAATATAAGATTGGTTAAAAATATTCAAGGCGCGATCGATTTTTGTAAGGAATGGGAGACAAAGCGATTTGAACTTGATTATGCTACGGATGGTGTTGTAATTAAAGTTAATGATTTTGCAATTCAGCGGGATTTAGGTTTTACGGCAAGAGCGCCGAAATGGGCGACTGCTTTTAAATTCCCGCCGGAAGAAGTTTCTACAAAGCTGCTTGATATTGAATTAAATACGGGCAAAACAGGTATTGTTACTCCGGTTGCGGTGTTGGAACCTGTTCAGTTAGCGGGAAGTACCGTATCAAGAGCTAGTTTGCATAATTTCGATGAAATCAAACGTCTTGACGTTAGAATAGGCGATACTGTATTGATTATGAAAGCCGCTGAGATTATTCCTAAAGTTATAAAGGTTGTCGATACAAAAGAGCATTCTTCTTTACCTGAGTATGAAGCTCCTGAATTTTGTCCTGCATGCGGCGGAAAGCTTATTGAAAAAGAGGGTATTGTCGGTTTATATTGTTCAAACCCTAATTGTGGTCAGCTTATGCGCTCTAAAATTGAATATTGGGTTTCTAAAGAGGCTATGGATATTGATAATATCGGGCCATCAGTAATCCAACAGCTTTATGAGAAGAAAATGATTTCAAATCCTGTAGATTTATATCGCTTGTTGCCGCAGGATTTGATGATGCTTGATTTGGTTCAAGAAAAATCAGCATCTAATATGTATTTTTCTATACAAGAAAGTAAAACTCGACCGCTAAATAGATTGTTAACGGCTCTTGGAATTCGTCATGTCGGAAAAGAAACAGCAGATATTCTGGCAGGAGAATTTGCTTCTTTGGAAGATTTAAAAAATGCTGATTTGGAAAGATTATCTCAGATAGAGGGTATTGGTGGAATTATTGCCCAATCTGTTTATGATTATTTTAGAGATGAAAATAATCTTAAAATGTTGGAAGATTTGAAGTCTTTGGGGTTAAATCCTGTGTCAAAAGCCGCCCCTAAATCAGACAAGCTTGCCGGTAAAACATTTGTTTTAACGGGTACACTTGAAACTCTTTCAAGAGATGAGGCATCTGCTTTGATAAAATCAAACGGAGGCAAAACGTCATCTTCTGTTTCTAAAAAAACATCGTATGTTCTTGCAGGTGCAAATCCGGGATCAAAATTTGACAAAGCTCAGGATTTAGGTGTTATAATATTGACAGAAAAAGATTTTCTTGAAATGATAAAATAAAGGATTTAGGACTAGTTATGAAAATTGTTCAGATAAATGGCTTTAGAGGTGTAATCACAGCGGTGTTTATGTGCATGTGTATATTCGCAGGGTTTGTGGTTTTTCCCGGACAAGTTGCAATGTTTTTGTGGAACAAGTATTTGGCATCTGCTTATATGCTGCCAGTATTAAATGTTTTTCAAGGTGTTTTAATTTGGGGAATGATTGCTGTTACTTATGCGATACTTGCCAAAAAAGATTTTGCAGTTTCTTTCAAGGAAACTAAAAACTTGTCTGATGCTGAATTTGATATGCTAATGCGAAATGCACAAAAAAGTAAATTCAGAGCCTTGAATAATATTATGCGCAGGTCAAAATTTGATTTGATGGATGAAGCATTGAGAGAATCTATGATGAAATCAAAAACATCTAATGAATTTGACAAAGAACAGGCTTCTTGTGAGGACAAATCAGTTTCTAATTTAAAATAAAAGGAGTATTAAATGAAAAAGATTATTGCAGCTACTTTGGTACTTTCAACATTTATTTTTGCGGCACCTATGGCAGTAAATGCGGTTGATAATTCGCAGGGGCAAAAAGGTTATATTTCTGTTTCTTATACAACCGAAAAAGAGATTTCTCCTGATACCGTTGAGTTTTCAATTTCTATAAAAACTTCGGACAAAAAATCAATGCAGGAGGCTTCAAGAAAAAATAAAGAAATTTCAAATAAAGTTTATGACTATTTGAAAGCGAATATTAAGAGTGTAAACGGTGATTATATCAAGACTTCAAATTACTCTGCCAATCCTGTTTATATTTACAGAGATGGTAAAAGGTTTTTTGATAAATACGAAGTTTCTAATAATATTGTAGTTCATACAAAATCATTGGAACAGGTTTCGGGTTTTATTGATAATTCAATCCAACTTGGAGCAACAGATGTAAACAGCTTGAATTTTACGTTATCAAATAAAGATGCACAGTGCGCAGAGTTGTTGTCAACATCTGCAAGGCAGGTGAAAACAAGAGCGGATGTGGTGGCTGTTGCAGTAGGGGCAAGTGTTGCGGGAGTTAAAGAGTTAAGAACTTCTTGTTCTGTAAATCAAAGACGTGTGGGCTATGCTTATTCAAATATGAAATTAATGCGTGCTGCCGGAGCTACAATGGATGCTGCGCCTGAAGCTGCACCTGCAACTAATATTGAATCCGGTAATATAACTATTTATGCAAGTGTAGACGGAGAGTTTTACGTAAAATAAGAGTAAATATATGTTTTTATAAAAATAGCGCTATCTTACATAGTTAGCGCTATTTTTTCTTTTCGATTATCAAGTTATAACCTAATATTTCGCAGATGTATCGTAGTTCTTTAAATGTAAGGTGCTCGCGTTTTAATTTACAGGAGAAATTAGAAGATCGGGTATTTTTCCCTAATTTTTCATTAAGCTTTTCATTTAGTGTTTTTTGCAGCATATATTCTTGCCGCAGTAAATATTTTATAAGTAAAAAATCATCAAAATCGTTAATTATCATACACAAATTATAAAGGCTTGAAATTAAGCTTCAAAACATGTTATAATAAATATTACATGTTCAATAAAATTGATTATATTATATTTTTTATAAAGATAATCAAATAATGAAAGGATGGATTTATGAAAAACGAGTTCGGAATGACAGGAGATATTCTCCTCCCTAGGCAGGGACAAGAATTGCCAACGAGCTTGCGAGTTGTGCAAATTCTGTTTGCCTGTGGTAGAGGAGCTAGAGGTGGGTGGAATAATCTGCGCGAAATCGGCACCCACCCCTACCCTCCCTCAAAAGGGAGGGAGAGACGAGCGGCGTTTACCAAGCCGAGCAGAGCCCAAAATCTTTCCCCTCGCCCGCAACATCCTTTG
>CADBQQ010000075.1 GCA_902796825.1 uncultured bacterium | reverse complement strand
GTCACAACGGCGGTTCGTAGTGTTCCGTGCCCTGTCGTCTTTGCTCTCGCAAAGCCGCACCGGCACTGCACACCGGCTTACGCTTTTAGAACGGAACTTCTTCGTCATCCATCAGAACATCGGTATTTGATTCCATTTCACCAAATTGAAGTATTTCTTCAGAAGAACTTACCGGTGCTTGTGGAGCGGATGCATCTATTATCTCAATAGTTGAAGCATCTATTTCAAATACTTTCTTTTCTGTTCCGTCATCTCTTTGACTTGTACCTGTTTGAAGTCTGCCTGCAACAAGTACTCTCTGGTTTTTAGTCAAACTTGAAACCACATCTGTCAAAGCTTGTCTTTTAGATATTACTCTTACAAGCAACTCCTCAGTTGTTCCGATATTTAAAACAAAATCAGAAACTGCGATGTTACTTTGAGTGTATCCTGTTTTAGGTGTTTTATAAACGGTACCTGTTACCGCTGCTTTTGCTAAAGACATTATTTTATCCTTTATATTATACTGATGCTGATGCTACTTCCATAAACATAGTACGTAAAACGTTATCATTCAATCTTAATTGTCTTCTGAATTCTGCTACTTTGTCAGCAGGTAATGATAAGATTGAAGTTGAAAAATAACCGTCTCTGAAGCCTTGTACTTCATAAGCTAATTTTTTTCTTCCTTTTTTGTCTACTGATTCAACTTTTCCGCCGAATTCAGATACAACTGATCCGATTTTTTCAATTAATTTGTCTACTTCTTCAGCATCCAAATTTGGCTTAAATACTGCCATTAATTCGTATTTTCTCATTTAAATTTCTCCTTTATTTGCTATTTATAATGTGTAATAAAATATTAACATGAAAAAAACTTTTTTTACAACATGTATTCTGCTTTAAAAGTGTATTGTGCAGGCCCTGTCAGGAATACATTTTTCTGCGCATTAGCTTTGTTCCCCTGCCATTCAACATTTACAGCCCCGCCTAAAAGATTAACTTTAACATTATTTTCTGTTAAGTTATTTAAAACACTAGCCACTACAGAAGCGCAAGCTCCTGTGCCGCAAGCTAATGTAATTCCGCATCCGCGTTCAAACACACTCATTTCAATTTCATTACGGTTTATTATTCTCACGAATTCAACGTTTGTTTTTTCGGGGAAGTAAGGATGTTTTTCCAATTCCGGTCCGAATTTTTTCGCCATTTCTAAAGTGTTTTCTTGTGTAAATATAACGCAATGAGGGTTTCCCATTGATATCGGATTGATTTCAAATTTTTCAGAATTAATTGTTATAAGTTTTTCACCTTTAAAAGGAACAAGGTTTTCTTCTAAAATAGGATTACCCATATTTACTTTAATATTACCATTCTCCAGAATTTCAGGTTTTATAATACCTGCGCGAGTTTTAACCGTAAAAGATTTTTTATCCACCAATCCGTTGTCATAAACGTATCTTGCAAAACATCTCATACCGTTACCGCACATTTGAGCGCTTGTCCCGTCTGAATTGTAATATTCCCAAGCAATATCAGTTGTTCCGTCTTTTGGAAACGGTATAATTAAACCATCTGCACCTATGCCAAAATGACGGTCACAGAGCTTTTTCGCAAGTTCATCCAGTTCAAGACCTGTCTTTTTGTATTCATCATAATCCATAAAGACAAAGTCATTGCCGCAGCCATGCATTTTAGTTATTTTAATTGTTGTCATAATTACCTCTTTGTTAAGGTAATTATACCACAAAATTATGCGGCATAAGACATTTTTGCATAAGGCAATTGTTGTTTCAAAGGATTTTGTAAAGCCGGTTTTTCGGCTTTGTCCTCACCTTTTACGTAAGAAGCGACTTTTTTGCCGATTTTATTACCAATAGTTGAGCCGCCTATTGAGCCTGCAACAAACGCAAAGCCTTTAACAATCGGTTTCCATCTTTTGCTTATAGGTAATGCATCAATAACTTTGTCGAGATGTTTTTTCATAACAGCTTCTGTTGCAAACATACCTGTTAAAGTTCCGCTCTCAGAGATAAGAGCAGATTTTTTATCATCTGCAAGCATCACATTTATACCGCTTGAGCATACAATTAAAGGGTTAACGTTTTCACTTGCAAATTTTACGGCTTTTGCTAATTTGCCACACATTTTATCATATTTTGCAACTTCTTCTGCGGTTTGTAATGCTCCACGAACACCTTTTGCAAATATATTACTTTGCTGTGAAAACTCTTTTAATCCGTTTGTGATTTGACCAATAGCAACAGGAACTCTACCGTATTCACCGTTAGAGGATCTTTTAGTATTTCTTATTGCAAATAAAGCTGTAGCAACACCGCCCATAAAAACTATAACCTTTCACACTACTTACATTTATATAAAGTATTTTTCTATTGCATAATTGCAAATGTTAAAGAATTCTTTACAAAAGTTAAAAAATACTTTTTATGTTATAATTCCAATATGAAAGAAAATCATAGAATGAGCTTTAGTACACAAAATCGTTTAATAATTTTCGGTTTAATATTCAGTACTTTTATAATTATGGCGATTGCCGTTTTTGCAACTTTAAATATTCAGAAAAATCTTAATGAGAGTTACAAAAATTTTGCACAGGTAATATCCAAAACAATTGCTGTTGAAAGTGGTGATTTAATAAAAAATGCTCCGGCAAATAAAACTTATGAGATTTTAAAATCACATTCGGATTTAATACTGAAATCTCATAAAGACATTGTATTTATTGAATTTCGTTCTTTAGACGGTGGTGTTATTTATAAAGCTCAAGTTTCGGATAAAAATGAGGGGCAGGCTCCAAGTATTTCGGTTTCTTCTCCTATGGGAGAAAACGGTTCTGTTGTAGTCGGTTTATCAGGTTCAATAGTTGACAGAGTTTCTGCTACTGCGCGGGCTTCTATTTTATTTGTTTTTGCGGTAATTTGGCTTGTTTTTGCCTTTGTAATCCTTGTAAATACCTATCTGATAACAAGAGAACTTAAAATTTTACGTGATGGTGTAAGAAAGATATCTTCAAAAAATTTCGGTTATAAAATTGAAGCAAAAGAAGTTAGCGAAGAAGTTCAAGAGCTGTTCAATGCTTTTAATGATATGTCGAACAAACTTCATTTGTACGAAGAATCAAATGTTGAACAGTTAACGCTTGAACGTAATAAACTTCAGGCGGTGCTTATGAGTATTGCAAACGGTGTTGTAGTTTGTGATAACAATGATATTGTTACATTAATAAACGAACACGCAAAAACTTTGTTAGAGCTTCAGGATGACCAATTATTAAATTCAAATATAAATAATTACGTGGATTCAGATGGCAATTATTGCTTTAATGAAAAAATTGAAGAATATAAAAAATTATCTCTTGAGGAAAAATCTTCAAAACCTGTTATATTTAACATAAAACTTTCGGATAAGACTTTGAAGTCTATTATTTCTCCAATGTTTACTCAAAGCGGGCATGAATATGTCGGATATATCATTGTTTTGATTGATATTACCAGAGAAGCGGAAATGGATGTTATGAAGTCTCAATTTATATCAAATGTTTCGCATGAATTGAGAACTCCGGTTACTGTTTTGCGCAGTTATATTGACACTTTATACAGTATGGGAAATGAATTTGACTATGAAACCCAAAAAGAATTTATCGGAACCATTAACACTGAGATTATAAGATTAAATAATATGGTAAATGACATTTTGGACTTTTCAAGATTGGATTCAAATGCAAAAATTGAAAAGAGCGAAACCGATCTTTCAAACCTTGTAGATGTATGTGTGAATGAAGTTCAGGCATTGTTAAAGGATCATAATTTAAAAATTAAGGTTGAAAAAGAGGACAATATTCCTCTTGTAATGTGCAATTATGATGCTATTGCGCGTGCTTTGACCAATTATTTATCCAATGCGATAAAATATGCTCCTCAAAATTCTATTATAAAAGTTCGCCTATACAAAGAACCGGAAAATAATCAAGTGGTCGTAACCGTGCGTGATGAAGGTATAGGTATTGCGCCGGAATTCCAGAAGAAAATTTTTGAAAGATTTTACAGGGTTGAAAATAAAACACATAGTGTTAAAGGTACCGGTCTTGGGTTACACCTTGTAAAAACAACTATAGAAAAACATCATAACGGAAATGTATTTGTTAATTCTGTACCTGAACACGGTTCAACATTTGGTTTTACGCTTCCGATAACGGAATAAAAAAGAAGCGCCGGCTTTGATAAGCCGGCGCCTATTTTTTATGAATAAAAAATACTTATTCTTTTGTATATTCTGCATCAATTACGTCATCATCGTTGTTTGACGAACTGTCAGAACTTGAAGAAGCGCTTTCGGAATTTGCACTTTGAGCAGATGCGCCTTCTTTTTGAACAGCTTCATAAGCTTTTTGAGAAATTGCAAACATTGTTTGTTGCAATTCGTCTGATAATTTTTTCAATTCATCAGTTGATTTGTTTTCTTTTAATGCATTTTCTAAAGTTGTTTTTTGTTCTTCTAATTTAGATTTGTCAGCAGCATCAATTTTGCCTTCAAAGTCTTTCATTACGCGTTCTGCTGAACCGATTAAGCTTGAAGCATTGTTTTTAATTTCAGCTTCTTCTTTTTTCTTTTTATCATCAGCAGCGTTTGCTTCTGCTTCTTTAACCATTCTGTCAATATCTTGTTCAGAAAGGTTAGAAGAATTTGTGATTGTAATTTTTTGTTCTTTGTTTGTAGCCTTATCTTTTGCAGAAACATTAACAATACCGTTAGCGTCGATATCAAATGTTACTTCAATTTGAGGAATACCGCGCATTGCAGGTGCGATACCTTCAAGACGGAACATTCCTAGAGATTTGTTATCTCTTGCCATTGGTCTTTCACCTTGAAGCACTTGAATATCAACGGCGGTCTGATTGTTTTCTGCTGTTGAAAATACTTGAGATTTAGAAACAGGGATTGTAGTGTTTCTCGGAACTAACGGAGTCATAACTCCACCTAGTGTTTCGATACCTAAAGTCAACGGTGTAACGTCTAACAATACGATATCTTTTACTTCACCTGCTAAAACACCGGCTTGAACTGCGGCGCCAACGGCAACTACTTCATCAGGGTTTACTGATTGGTTAGGTTCTTTACCTGTATAATCTTTAACAAGTTTTTGAACGGCAGGAATTCTTGAAGATCCGCCAACCAATACAACTTCATTGATATCGGATTTTGAAATACCTGCATCTTGAATAGCTTGTTCTACAGGTTTTTTACATCTTTCTAACAAGTCGTAAGATAATTCTTCAAATTTTGCTCTTGTTAAGTTCAAATCTAAGTGTTTAGGACCGTTTGCGTCTGCTGTAATAAACGGTAAGTTGATATTTGTTTCAAAAACTGAAGATAATTCGCATTTAGCTTTTTCAGCGGCTTCTTTAACACGCTGCATTGCTTGTTTGTCACCTGTTAAATCAATACCTTCCTGTTTTTTAAATTCTTCACAAATCCAATCCATAACTTTTTGGTCAAAATCGTCACCACCTAAGTGAGTATCCCCTGAAGTTGATAATACTTCGTGAACGCCGTCACCGATTTCAAGAACGGAAACATCGAATGTACCACCACCTAAGTCAAATACCAAAACTTTTTCAGCTTTGTCTTTTTCAAGACCGTAAGCCAAAGCAGCGGCTGTAGGTTCGTTTACGATACGTAATACGTCCAAACCTGCGATTTTTCCGGCATCTTTTGTCGCCTGACGTTGTGCATCGTTAAAATATGCAGGAACAGTGATTACAGCAGAAGTAACTTTTTCTCCCAAATATGATGAAGCATCATCTGCAAGTTTTCTTAGTATCATTGATGAAATTTCTTGTGGTGTGTAGTCTTTACCATCGATGGTTACTTTGTAATTTTCGCCCATGTGACGTTTGATAGAAGCACTTGTTTTATCAGGGTTAACGATAGCCTGACGTTTTGCCAATTGTCCTACAAGCCTTTCACCTGTTTTAGAAAACCCGACGATTGAAGGGGTTGTACGAGAACCTTCAGCGTTAGCTATAACGGTAGGTTTACCGCCTTCCATAACTGCAACTACAGAGTTTGTAGTTCCCAAGTCAATACCAATTGTTTTTGCCATAATTTTATTCTCCTTTTTTGTTTAAGTTGTTAAGTCGGTAGGACGATAAGACGTTAAGTTCTTAAAAGATTATTTATAAAACCCGTAAAGAACTTAAAGACTCATCGTCTTAACGTCTTAGCGACTTTTAATCTATATATGTTATAACATTGATTTTTACGAACCTTAAAAAAATAAACAAAAAATTAACAATTGGGGAAAATAAAAACACAGTGTACAAATTTGTACACTGTGTTTTAAATGTTGTATTACTAATCTCCGAGACAAACAACCCGCAGACCGCTGACTTCGCGGCCGTCGCCGTAGTACCCCGTGGTGGAACTGCGGAAGTCGCGGATGTATGCGGTCTCCGTACCGCCAGGGGAGGACGACCACAGGTTGAACCAAGACGCAGTGGATTCGATGCCGAGTGCGGCATATACAGCG
>CADBQQ010000074.1 GCA_902796825.1 uncultured bacterium | reverse complement strand
AGCAATAGTTCCGTCCATTACGTATACAAAAACCGCAAGCAATATAGGCGCACACGCAAGCCACGGGTTCTTCGGTAAATATTTATTCTCATCTTCTGTTGTTATATTCTGTGTGGACATAAGAATCTCTAAATAGTTGAGGTGAATAAGTGAATAAGTTCTTTACAAAGTATTTATTAATGTCATTAGTGAACGCTTAATCATAATATAAAATAACCGAAATGAACTTAATCACTTAATCACTAACTCTATTTCACTTTCACTTTCGGTACTACTGACATTCCAGGTACAATATTGTACTGTTCAGGGTCAATCTTTTCAGTAAATACTATCTTTACAGGTATTCGCTGAACAATTTTTACAAATGAACCCACCGCGTTTTCAGGAGGGAAAAGACTTGATTTCGCACCCGACGCTCTTTGTATACTGTCAATTTCACCCTTAAATGTGTGGTTCGGATATGTATCAACCTTAATGTCAACCTTCTGACCCTTGTGCATGTTTCTTAACTGATTTTCTTTGAAGTTTGCAACCACCCAAACATCATCAGGAACTAACGTGAATAAAGGTGTACCAACATTTACATACATACCTTTCTCAACACGTCTTGAAGCAACCGTTCCGGATTGCGGCGCGTAAATCTTTGTATAAGATAAATCCAATTCAGCTTTATCCTTAGCAGCCTTTGCAGTTAACAAATTCGCATCTGCAACAGTCTTGCCGGTACTATCAGAAAATAAAGCCTGCTGTGCCTGAGTCAAGCCGGCTTTTGCACTGTCATATTTAACCTGAGCAGCATCAAGGGTTTGTTTTGAAACAGCGCCCTGCTCATATAAATTCTTATATCGTTCCAAATCCTTTTGAGCAAGTGTAATATTTGACTGAGATGCCGTTAAATTCGCCTTTGCATTCGCCTGATCAATCTTAATCTTTTCATAATTAGCATCCGCCTGCGCAAGTCTGACTTTGTAATCCGCATCCTCAATAATCGCAACTAAATCTCCGGCCTTAACATACTGATTATCCGTAACATAAACAGCCTCTATTTGACCCGAAACCTTCGGCGCAACATTTACCGTCGTAGTTTCAACATAAGCATCATCAGTCGATACATATTGCATTTCCTTATACAAATAACCGCCCGCCAATACAAGCGCCACAACGATTACAATGCCCGCTAAAGTTCTTTTTATACCTTTCGGTTTATTTCCTTGTGTCTGTTCAACAACTTGTTCTTCTTGTTTTTGCTCTTCCATGTTTTTTAACCTCTTATATGTTCATTTCTACTTCTTTTTCTAAGCTCTGTTTGAATTTTTGAATACTGTTCTCCAACTGCTTTATATCGTCCTGTGTCATAAATTCAGGCAAATTGTCCACGTATTTTCTCAACACCTTTGTGGCTTTTGTCAGAATTTCTTCACCTTCAGCCGTAAGCGACATTTTGCGAACTAATCGATTGTTTTTTGTGTCAACAAATCTTGTTATGTAACCTCTTTCTTCAAGTGTATTCAAAATACGGCCCGTAGACGGTCTGTCTTTTAAAATCAGTTTTGCCAAATCCCGCTGACAAATTTCTCCGTATATCTTAATAGTGTCTAATGTCGAAAATTCATCAAGCGTTAAAGGCATATTCAACTTCTGAAAAACCTGATTGCCAAGATATTTACAATACTTCGCCGTCTGCTCAACTTTATAAAAAATTGTATTTATATAATGTTTTTCTTCTGATAATTTCATTTTTTGTTACAAAATTAATTTGTTGCATTTACAACAATATTATGCTATCATATTGTTATCTAAAAAGCAAGTACATTTTTTAAAGAGGATATAAAACATTGAAAAAAACTATTATAACACTATTATTGGCAAGTTTCATCATAACAGATATTTCACCTGTTATGGCTATCGGAAACAAAAATAACAATGAAACAAAAAAAGTTTCTATTTCAAAAACACACAAACAAAGATTAAAAAGTGACGATTTTAAATATGAATATATTAATTACAATTGGTGGGATAATTTTAACGACAGCATCTTAACAGGTTATGTCGATAAAGCAATCAAAAATAACTACGACCTAAAAATGGCAACAATAGCTGTTGATGAATATTATCAAGCTGTAAAATTACAATTCGCAAACGAATTACCACAAGCCGGTGTAGGATTTTCTCCGGCTTATGTTAAAAGTCCCGGAACAACAAGTTCTGACTGGTCGTTCGCAACTCCGGCGATTGTTAATTACGAGGCAGATATTTTCTTGAAAAATCACGACAAAACAAAAGCCGCCAAAAAAGAATATGAACAATCGCTTCAAAACGAAAGAGCCGCTTACATCGCAATAGCTTCCGCTGTCGGAACAACTTATTTAAATATAGTAAAACTCGATAAAATGATTTCTCTACAAGAAGAAATCGTCAAAGACAGAAAAGTTATTTATGAACTCATGCTCGCACGTAACAAAGAAGGACTTACTTCTACCGCTGACACCGTAAAAGCAAACAAAGCATACATTGCAGGCATGACAACTCTTACCGAATACAAAAAACAAAGGAAAATATTATTAAATCAGCTATGCGTTTTAATCGGAGAAAATCCTAATAAATCAGAAACTTTAACAAGAATAAGTTATGATGAATTAAACTACAACGGAGTAATTCCGACAGAAATCGCATCAGAAATTATTGAGCAAAGACCTGACTATATTAAAGCTGAACAAATGATTGAAAAAGCAGGCATTGATGTTCGTGTAGCAAAGAAAGAATTTTTACCGTCAATTAATTTAACAGGATTAGCATTATTCTTAGGCGGAGAACTCGGAAGTGCGTGGACAACTAAAAACGCGCTTACAGCTCTTGCAGCAGGTGCTAATTGGTCACTATTTACAGGCGGAAGAAAAATTGCTAATTTGAAAATCAAAAAAGACGAATATGAAAGAGTTTTAAATAACTATTACCAAACAAATTTAACCGCTATCCAAGAGGTTAATGACGCATTGATTACAATTAATCATGATGATAAAAAATATCAAGATACAAAACGTCAAGCACAGCTTGAAAGACAAGACTATGGATTTAGTTCTGCTAAATACGAACAAGGAATTATTTCAAAACTTGATTTAATCCAAATGAAAGAAAATGTACTTTCAACCGACAAGCTCGTTGCTGATCAGAAAATAAACTGCCTTGTAGATTATATTGGTTTATACAAGGCAGTTGGAAGCCAATTATAAAAACAACCTTAAATCTTAATCATATTTTTACTTACTAGACCCAAAGCGAAAGCTGAGGGTTTTTATTTTTATAAAAATTTAAGCTGACAACCTGCCAAGACTGATAAAACCATATATACCGGAGGTATTTATATTATAATTAACAGATTTGACTTTACCTCCTAAATTTCCGCTAACTGCTTTAATTCTTCCGTCAGCACCGACACTTTCTACAACAGCAATATGTTTCCCGCTGTCGCCTTTTCCTTTCATATAAATAATATCGCCCGGTTTAATATTTTGTGCAAGCCATGAATTTTTATTTGATGCCGGCACACGCAAATAAGCGCCGTTTTTATCTGCCGCATCTGCTAATCCGGCAGGAGAGGACGTAATCATATTTCTCGGATATTTATTTCCTAAAGCTTGTTTTGCACAGGATACGGCAAAATCACAACACCATCCCCATCTTCCATATTTTTTATACCATGACGTATTTTGATAACCCGCAGGAGAGAATAATCTGTTACCCTCCGCAGAAGAATTAACTTTGCCTATATAACTTTTCGCTTTATTTATCATTTTTTGGTTAACATCCCCGACTCCGAATTTGTTAGATGAAATAAATACATCTGAAGATGTTATACTATTTTGCAGATTAAATAGCGGTGTATTTTTACTTATATTTGAAATATCAGACAAATAAAATTGAGGTGTTTGAAAAAAACCACCTAAATATGAATTAAAATTCATAATAAATGGACTTAAGAAAAATTTGTATTCAAATGTATCAATATAATGAAACATTATAATATTTTCCCCTTACATATATAAAAAATAATTCGTATATAAAATTTGCATAATAAGTAGGAATATATTAATTTTTGTAACAAACATTTTTAAAAGCCTAAAGTTTAATGTCAAATCTGTCGATAACATTTTTGTCAAAAGGTATTAGATTTTTAAGGAGTTTAGTCAAAATGTCTGACAAAAAGATTATGAATGAAGAAGATTTGATGATAGATTTTGCCGAAATGACAAGTTTCGATTTCGGCAGTCTATCGAACGAAGAAATGAATACGTTAAACAGAATTACCAACCACGAATATGCAAAAAAACCTTATGCGTTTAAATATGGTAATTTCAAACTAACGGATTTCTTCCACGAACTGATGACAAAAAGCGAATAGCTGTAGATTTTGGAGATATGTGAAATGAACAACGAGAAAAAATTGTTTGAAAACGGATGTTTCCTGCCAAACTGGCAAGAAGATATTCAACCTCAAAAAGAAGAAATGCCTATTTCTCAAGCTTATAGCGCGAGAAACAAGGATTTGGCAACATTAATAAACGAGTTGAGTGAAATCAAGCAACATATCGAGGATGTTCGAGAAAGAGAATGGCAATTAGCAAAAATGCTAAATTTCCACAACAACAATTTCGTTAAAGAATAACGACTACCAGACACTACTACTTTACACACAAATTTGTTAAGCCGCAGATATATTTCAATTTGCGGCTTTTTGTTATGTTGGGGTAGAAACCCCAACTTACATATTTACAAGGAAGTGAAATAACTGAAACAAAACTGTTTCAATTACACAACAAATTTCAGAAGTCCCATAGCTTTTTTTATCTGCTCCATACTAAACTCCTCGCCTACATACCAATTCGGCGGAGACATCATTACACTTCCCAACAGGTCGGCAACATGTCCAAACGCCCCGAGAACAAAAATGTATGGTAATACATCATAAAACTGCAGTGTATTTTGCTTTACCAACTGTTTAAGTTTATGTTTTTCAGTTGTTTCGAGAAACTTTTTCAATCCTTCAAGCCTACCCAGAATGTTTTGCCCTATTCTGTTTCTTTTAGGCAAATGGTACATACAAATTCCGCAGATAACAGTACCCGCTAAACATGTTAAAAATGCCGGAAAATCTTTGCCAATAAGCATCATTGCGAATAACGCCATCATAGCAAACATGAAACCTTGAAATATGAATAGTAAAATAAGTCCAATTCTACCAAGTTTGAATTTTGAAAATATAAACAATATCGGAAAACATTGTACAAGATATGCCAGAACCATTATGGACAAAATAGCATTGTCCTTATAGAACAAATATGAAAGAGTAAAAAGTAATACCGTGACAAAATTAAATATTGTTATACCTTTCAATGTTGGATTAAGAGAATCTTTTTCAAATAAAACTTTCTTTTTTTCGTTGTGTTTTTTTATAAATTCATAATAATATTTCATTAAATAAGCTATATGCGCATCACTATACGGTTCAAAGCTTTTGCCGTGTACAAACAACATATCAAGAAAATCTTTTTCCATAAAATTTGTACCGTCATAATCTTTAATTTTTTCAAACCAAAAAATCGTTCTGACAAAATCATTTTGAATTTTCAAATAACCTTTATTTGCAAGATAAAAAACTAAACCGAGAATTCCGGCATAGGTAATTTTTCCTTTATATGCAAGTTCGGCTTCTGCAGGATTAAGCCCCGCAGGAGGTTTGAAAGTCACAACCGGCACAGTTAGGTTATCTCTGCCATACTTATACCAGATAAAAAATGAAATTAAGGTTAAAATTACGGTTATTGATACTATCATAATTTATCTACCACGACCCTCCGCCACCGCCGCCGTGACCGCCGCCGGAAAATCCACCGCCGCCCGAGGAGGATGTGCTCACTCCGCCGTTTGCAACCGAAGGAATTGAGACAGATTGCATGTTATTTGAAAAATCTCTGAACGAATGAATATTAAAACGTTCACCCGAATACCATTCAGGATTTATCTGCATTATAGATTCAAATTGGCTTATCCATTTGTCCGAAACCTCTAAGATATACGCTACCGGCAAAACACTGTAAAAATACTCCGGGTCTTGATTTACAAGCTGTTGCAAACGATGTTTTTCTGCTACTTCTATAAAATGTTTTAGACCCAAAAGATTATTATAAAGTCTTTGCCCGATTTGGCTGCGCTTTGGCAATTGGTATGTACAAATTCCTGCAATAACAAGCCCGATAATACCTATTAATGTTACAGGATCTGTAAATCCTGAAGGTGACATATTTAAAAGCATCACTAAAGGCATACCGCCAAAACCTAATGCCCATATAGTTAAAAATATAGGATTTGATTTCCAACCAGAAATTAATACGCAAACCGCAATTATAGGGAAAATAACCAATGGAAAGTTTTCTCCAATATTAAACAAATTATAACCAAACATTGTAAAAACTGTTAAAAATAACAATCCAATAAGGCAGATAAACATTAAAGCTGTCAGAGGGAAACCGATAGACTCAGGGTTAAAAATCATATTACGTTTGGTGTTTACATTTTGAACAATTTTCTCGCATTCTTTATAGAATGTATGAGAGGTTTCAAGTTCACTGCTTGAAACAAAATCCGAGCCATATTTGAATAGAGCATTTATAAATGCTTTTTCATTCTTGTCCGAACCGTCATAATTGCGAACTTTTTCGAGATTGAAACTATGTTTAGAACTATCTATTTTAATATATCCTTTTTGCGCAAGTTCAATCAAAAGCGCCACAAGTCCTTTGGTGGAAGCTTTGCCTTTATATGCCATTTCAACTTCCAAAGCATTCACACCTTTTGGCGGATAAAAATTTACAACAGGTGTTACGGGGTCATCTTTTCCGTAAGTAAACCAAGTTAAAAAGGCAATCAAGGTTAGCAAAAGCATGCCTGCAATAACCCAATATTCAGTGAAATTCGTATATTTTAGGAAATAACCATCAGGAACTTCAACCCGCAGTGTAATCCCCTCATGTGGAAGCAATTCTCTTTCGGTCGCTCCTGAAATAACGTTACCGTCAACCTTGAACCACGCACCGCCATTAAACCCTCTAGTACCGTATGAACCTATTGAAAGTCCGACTTTTGACGAGTCAAAATCATCAGGCATGGTTATTTTAAAATTTGCCCTATGAATATAAACATCCCATTCTGTACCGATTATGTTATGGTAAAATTCGTTTTTATTATCGTGATAATTGTACAAATATTTGATAGTATAATGATGTTTTCCCGAAATATATTTATCAGGATCGCCAATTTTTATATTAACATTATTTCCGCTGTAAGAATTTGTATGCTGCTCTGATACACTTATATTACTAATAGAAGCATTTTTATAAGGTATGTTTCTGTAAATCCCATGAGAAGCATTAAAAAAATCAACTTCAATATTCTCTGTTATTTGAACAGATTTATTTTTATTGACGTCCATAATTACTTCGTAATTATCAATGTAAAAATTTTCTGCCAAAACAGGATTTGCAAGTATAAATCCTGCAAAAAATGCAAAAATAAATGTTAATATCTTTTTCATTAAAATTTAACCTGTACGTTTTCTCTTTCAGTTTCAGAAATTTCGTATAATCTGAATTGTTGGAAACCAAATATTCCGCATACAATATTTGAAGGGAAAACTTCTAAGAATGTATTATATTCTCTTGCGGTACCATTGTAATATTTTCTTGAATTTGCAATATCGTTTTCAATAGAAGATAAATCACTCATCAATTGTGCAAAACTTTGATTTGCTTTTAAATCAGGATAGTTTTCTGCAACTGCAAGAATTTTCGGAAGCGCAACACCTAATTGCATGTTTGCTTCCAATTTTTCATTTTCAGACATTGAACCATAGTTTTTGGTTCTCAAGTTCGTAACTTCTTCTAAAACACCTTTTTCGTGCTGCGCGTAACCTTTAACTGTTTCAACAAGGTTAGGTATTAAATCCCAGCGTTTTTTCAAATACACATCCATTGTAGAAAATGCTTCGCGCACATAGTTTCTAAGTTTTACAGCTTTGTTGTAAGTATTTATTACATAACCGATAATTGCAATTGTAATAACTATAACCAAAGTTAATGACATAAATTCCCTCTCTTTCTATTATCAAGAGTTTATCATTTTTTTTGAGGTTTTGCAAACTATTTTATTTTATTAAGATAATCTAAAATTGCGTTAATTTTCATAATATTTTCAGTGGAATAAAACTGATTTCCTTTTAACCATTTCGGGTCTAATATAGAAATATTTTCAAACTTGTTTATCCATTTGTCAGAAACATCCAAAATATAAGCAAATGGCAAAACATCATAAAAATAATTAGGATTTTTTTCGACAAACATCTCTAATTCATGTTTTTTGGCAGATTCAATAAAATGTTTTAAACCCAGAAGCCCGCCTAATAATCTTAATCCTACATTGTTGCGTTTAGGCAAATGATATGTACAGATTGAAGATATAACAGTGCAAATCAAACCTAAAATAATACCGTTAATGTCAGGTTTATTAAAGTAAAACCCGAATAATAACGTTAACAAAACTACTCCGGCAAGTAAAAATACCATTATAGAAAAAAGCGCAACATTTATACTGTCTTTATAGAAAATCAAACTTCTTTTATTGTTTAAATCCTTTATTATAACTTGGCAAGTATCATAAAAAATATAAGAATTGCGCATTTCTTCTTTAGTAACAAAAGAATAATCAAAAGGATTTAAAGCATTCAAAAACATTTTGTCAACCGGATTTCCAATAAGAAAAATGTCTTTTATTTTTTCGATATAAAAGGTTTCACTTTCCTGCTTTATTTGAATGTATCCTTTACCTGCAAGATAAATTAACATAGCTGGAATACATTTTTCAGACACCAAACCTTTATATGCAAGTTCAGCTTCAGCAGGATTTAATCCAGCAGGCGGATAAAAGTTCACAACAGGAATAACTGTTTCATCTTTTCCGTATCTTCGCCATATTAAAAAAGAAAAAAATGTAAAAACCAACATTAATACAGCAAAAAGAACTTTCAAATAACCATTCGGTGAAGTATCGTATGCGACAGTAATATTAGGGGCTGAAAATACTTGCGGGGTAAATGAAAATAATAGAACTATTATAAAATACTTTTTCAAAATAATACCTGATATTTACGCTGTTTTTCTTTCTTCTTCTTCTGGTGCTCCGACTGTTTCAAGTAATGTTTCAATAACTCTCGGCATTTGACAGATAAAAGAATAATGACCTGCAGAGAGTGAACATTTCTTGCAATCACAGTTTATATAATAACATTCAAGAGCTTGCTGAGTCCAGTTTTGAGTAATAGATTCAGACATTTCTTCATTTGCAGGAAAATACAATTCATCCTCTATATCAAAAATATTATCCATACAACCTCCCTGTTATTTGCCCTATTATATTTTAAACCATTTTATTTCTAATTCCCTCATATATTCAGAGGATTTTTTATAAGCATAAAGAAAAGGCGCGGCTTTTGCCGCGCCGAAAGTTAACACGAATAGTAACAATTTTTTATTCCCCGAGACAAACAACCCGTCGGGTGTTGTCGGCGCGGCAGTAGTGGTTGTATAACGTGTTGGATTTGCCATCGCTTTTTGTCTTTTTCATAAAATTTTCCCTTTCATATTCCTTATTATACTGAATATATCCAGTATAATATTTAATATTTTGCGTGCGGGGTATAAAGTCAATATATTAAAATGACCTGTATGAATATGACTGAATACTATGAAGAACTTGCAAAAAATATGCGTATTGAACGAGCAAGATTAAAAATCTCTCAACTGAAACTTTCCGTAATGGCTGATGTGTCTTTAGATACAATAAATTTAATCGAACGCGCAGCAGGAAACCCGAGACTTAGCACAATTATTTCTATCGCAAAAGCTCTCAAAGTCGATTTAAACACCATGATACAATTATAATCCTCTTTCAAATCTGTTAAAACATGTTAAATTTTCTGCTCAACGTATAGAAAAATTATTAAAAATATTTTATACTATATATGTAGTAACAACAGTGTGTTAGATTTTGTGTGTTTTCCATCTGTTTGAAGTATTGCTTTCAAAACTGAATGGGATAAAATTATTTAGGAATGTAAAAATTATCTTCGTGAAAGTCAAAAAAAACTCATCACATGATTTATAATCAGAAACAATAGGTAGAAAGTATTGGAAAAATTAGGTAAAAAGCAGGTAAAAAAAGAAGCAAAGTCTGAAAAACAGCTTAGCTCTAATCCTATTGAAAAAGTAAAAAGTCCTATAAAGGGGACTTCTATGATTTCTGTACCTAAAATTTCCTCCAATCCGTACAGAACCTCCGAACAAAAAGAAGCTCCCAAGCAACCGTTAAATATTAATCCGTTTGGTGAAGAACCTAATTTAAACAGTATTGTTGAAACTATCAACAATTTTAACAGCACAAGAACAAAGAAAAAATCCGTTATCAGAACAATATCGCAGCCCGCAGCTTCTAACGTCAATTATTCTGACTTGATGAAATCTGTTTTAAATTCATTCCAAAACAGCAGAAGTATTTTAGATTTATTCTCAAAATTAAATCTGTTATTTACTGAAAAATTAAAATGGAGTTTTGTCGGTTTTGGTATTTTTCATGAAAAATCAAAATGCATTAACCTAAAATTATACAGTCAGGCAGGAAATTCTTATTCATCAAAAGTCTTTATGTCTGATGATACAAATCCTATAGTAAAATGTTTCAATTCAAAAGATATTATAGATAAGGATGATATCAATTATTTAAACATTCCATATTTAATGAAAACAGGATCTGTTATTGTTCCTATGATGTCTGTTGGAAAATGTATAGGTGTAATGCTTATCGGACAAAACATTTCAGCATTAAACACTAATCTTATATCATTTTTAGCAAATTATATGGGAATGTTTTTACACAATTTCCAACTTATAGAACAGACTAACAAATATGCAAACACTGACAACTTAACTTCTTTATACAATCACAGAGGTTTTCAGGAAATTCTTGCAAAAGAACTTGCACGCGCAAAAGATTTGAATTCTCCGTTATCAGTTGTAATGTTTGACGTAAACAATATCACTAAAATAAATAGAGAACTCGGACACGCAAAAGGTGACGAAGTAATCAAAATAATTGCTGACAAAGTAAAACAAAATATTAAAAATACAGATTCCGCTGGTCGTTACGGCGGAGACGAAATCGCCGTAATCATGCCTGATACAAATACGCGAGATGCAAAATATATGGCAGAATACATTACTTATTGTTTATCTTGCTGTTTTGTTGACGATGTTGGACCGGTAAAAGTTTCTGTTGGTATTGCTACATATCCTGAAAGTGCGCAAGATCAAGAAAAACTTCTTGTTCTAGCTGAACAAGCTATGTTTATTTCGCAAGCTAAAGGATACAAAGAAGGTATGTCCGCAATTGTAAGTTCTCAAGACTTCAATTTCTGGGATGATATCGCTGTTAATTCTTTCGCTGAAATACTTGCAAAACGTCATTTTGAAAATGGTATAAACTTTGAAGAAGAATTAATTAAAAAATTAAATAACAATACTGATGTAATTAACCACAACAACCTTATGGAAGTAGTAACATCTCTGGCAGGCGCAATTGATGCAAAAGACCCTTATACAAAAGGGCATTCAACTTCCGTATCAAGATATTCGGAAGCTCTTGCAAGGGCAATCAATCTTCCTGAGCAGGATGTTGAAAGAATTAAAATCGGTGCAATGCTTCACGATGTCGGAAAAATTGGTATTCCGGAAAACGTTTTGAAAAAACCGGGTAAATTAACCGATGAAGAATGGCAAATAATGAAACAACACCCTACAATAGGTGTTGATAAAGTTCTTGCACCAAACGAAATGTTGAGAGAATTTATTCCTATTGTAAAATACCACCACGAAAGACTTGACGGAAAAGGTTATCCTGAGGGTCTGAAAGGAGATGAAATTCCTTATGAAGCAAGAATTGTTTCTGTTGCAGATGCATATCACGCATTAGTAAGCGACAGACCATACAGAAAAGGTATGCCGATTGAAAAAGCCTGTGCTATTTTACAAGAAGGTGCCGGCATTCAATGGGATAGCGACTTAGTACGTGCTTTCATTACTATTGCCCCATCTTTGACAACAAGTGTTTAAATTTATTTTATATATATAAATAATATGGCGCGGTTTTCAACCGCGCCTTTATTTTCCCTCTACCTTTTTCCTCTACACTATAAATTTGTTACATTTTGACTTTGGTATTCTATGCCCATTTCTTTTAAAGTTTTAATAAAATTTTGAGCGCAAATACGTTGAGCCTCCGGAGGTACTATTCTCAAAATCTCAACTGTTTTGGATATAACAGGGTCTTTATCATACCAACGATTATTTGCATTAACAGGTTTTACCATTGCATAAAATTTATCTATTGTTTCTTTTGAAACTTTTTCTTCGATTTTTTGTAAAAATATTTCTGCTTGAGCTTTCAATTCTGTTTGATAGTTTCTCAAAAGCTCAATAACTTCAAGTAACAACGGGTCATGATCATACCAGCGTTTATAAGTAGGACTCATTATGTGTTCCCTCCGTTAGGTTTAATTGGGAATCTTCGTTTTTTCTTTCTATCTTCCCTCCTAACAATCTTAACTTAGTTTCAAAATTTTCGTATCCTCTATCTATATGATGTAATTTTTCAACAACAGAATTGCCCTCAGCCATTAGGGCAGCCACCACCAATGATGCACCGGCTCTTAAATCACTTGCTGTTAATATTGCACCTGAAAGTTTTTTTACTCCTTTTATAATCGCATGATTTCTGTCTTGATGAATATCGGCACCCATCCTGTTCAAATCAGGTACTTGCATAAACCTGTTT